>NZ_JACJSE010000018.1 GCF_014698045.1 Aulosira sp. FACHB-615 | reverse complement strand
GCGCGGTGGAACCACACTGATACATCCCGAACTCAGAGGTGAAACGCTGCTGCGGCTACGATAGTTGGAGGGTCGCCTCCTGCCACAATTGCTCGGCGCCAGGTCTCTTTTTACACTCAAAGCTCCTTAGTACAATTCTACAACTAAGGAGCTTTTTAGTTTTTATTCTCTCTTCTCTTCGTATCTCAACACAAGAAATAGAAATATTGAACATAACACTGCAAAGAAAAGATAAGTAAATACGTAGAATGTATCCACTAAAGTCACTTGTATATGGGCGCTCGTCTAAGGGTATTCTTCACTCGTGAGCAAGACAGCATCAGAATAATAGTGTAGGACAACGGCCCAATACATCGGTGCAAAGAGGTTATTCAGTTATGGTCTCATAACTCTTCTCAAATCAACGCAGCTAAAGTCCCGATCTCCAGCATCATATCGTTGGAAAAATTCTTCGCTTTCCATAATTTAATTCCCAAATTCAATCAATAACATATCCAACGATAACCTACTCAACTCCTGCTCAACCCTCTTCGATCCCACCAACCCATTCAACCTAACCCTCCAAATCACCAACCTTCCCACAGGACAACTAGCTGAAGCCAAAATCACCGGATTCAACGCACAAGGTCGCCCCAATGGTGGAAGCATCCTCATCAACGATGACGCTAACGGTATCAGCTGGTTCATGGACACAACCCCGTTTGATAACAAGGAATTTGCCCAAACCCTAACTGACACAGCATTCCGCGCCACTAAAGGCGACAATACTGGTTATTTTCAATTTGTTTCTTGAATTTGCAAACGGACTGTATGATCGGTTGTGCCACTTAGTTGCAGTTCCATGATTTCTGTACCAAGAGGTTCAATGCAACTCAAAAGCGATCGCAGGTTTGGTGTACTTGCACCTGTGTCTACATACAATCTATCGGCTAAACTGCTGATGCGTTTCCATGTCATGTATAACTTGCCAATCAGCTGTTCCATTTGGGAAGCTTGATTGACTAAATCAGCCGCAACGCTTAAACAGCCAACTCTGTGGGCTTCTTCTAAGGCAGTTTCTATGTCTACGTCTTCTTTAGCTAGTGCTTGGACTTGTGCCGCAGATTTGAGATATTTGGCTAATTGACGGGCTTCTGTGGTGACTTGCTTGATAGTGTCTACGTCAGGGTTGGCAATAATTTCTTTTTGAATAAATTTTTGGTGCTGTTCTGGCAGTTTTTCCATTTCCTTGACTAGTGGCGCGATGTAGCGTGGTGGTAAGGAATTATCTGCGGCTTTTACCTTGACTGGTTCCGGGATTAAATCTGAAGACATCGCCATCCATTCATCGGTGAGTTGGCGGACTTCGCGGCGGGTGATGCGATCGCCTTTTTGGGCGGCTTCACTCACCATCTGTTGGACTTCTGGGGACGATTTCGCCGTTTCGACAAAGGCGCGTTTGCTAAAGTTATTGACTGCGGCTGGTTCTAGGCGACCTTCTTCTAAAAGTGTATCGGCACTGTTGGCTAGTTGAATCCAAGAATAAGCTTGACTCTTGCTAATTTCTCTTTCTTTGAGCCATTTGAGAAAGCCAGTACCCCGCCCATCGCCACCTTTTTTTTCTCTGTCGCGTACAGCCCTTAAAATTCGTCCCCGCCAAATTTCTGTTTGCAGGTCAAAGCGATCGCATACTTGCCAAGCTATATCTAACTGCTGTAAAAAATCAGACTCAGGAATTTGCTCATCTTCTGGGTCGGGTAGTTCAAAACTAAGATCAGTGGGCTGTTGTAGGGCAGCAGCAAGGTCATTAATAGCGTCGGTATCTTGCACGGTGGATAACTGACTAAAATATGCGTCGGCTTATTATGACACAATCTTTAGGGAGTGGGGAATAAGATACAGATTGGCTAGTGCAAACCTGGTTTGGCGAAACTCGAAAATGTTACTTAGCTAATTTGTGCTGAGGTTGCGATCGCCACATGACATCTTTGATGAAACAAAAGAGTGATCGTCGAGATTGGATATGATTGAGCATCAACTAACAGAACCTTTGTGATGGATGCTGATTGCTGCATATATTCAGCGACGCAAATCTAATTTCGTTAAATCTAGAATTCAGGACTTACGCACAAAGATTTTTTATGGAGAGTGGGTGAAAGGGTTTGAGGGTGTCAGAGTAGTAGTTTGTGGGGTGGGCATCTTGCCCACCCCACAAGATGGATAATGTTATTGAGATAAATTGAATAGTTGCAAATAAGCCGATAAGATGACTGGGCCAGTAAAGACAGTGATGATTGCGCCTAGTGCTAAAAAAGGGCCGAAGGGGATTTTTACTCCGGTTTTTTTAGGCGATCGCACCAATACTAATCCACCTATTAATACTCCCACAGTACAGGCAATTAAACTAGCTAACAGCAAATATCGCCAACCCAGCCAAGCTCCCATCATGGCTGCAAGTTTGGCATCTCCCGCACCCATCGCCGTTTTACCGAGAACTATTGAACCACCAAAGGCGATGCCATCAAATAGCCATAAACCAATAACAGCACCAACTATCCCCATCATCAGGTGTCTAACTATACTCACACTGCTGGCTTCTTGGGTAAAACCGCTAATTATTTGAAATCCCAAGCCTAACACTAAACCTGATTGTGTTAGGGCATTGGGGAGAGTCATGGTATCTAAATCAATTAAGGCTAATGCTAACAGCCAACTACAAAAAGCCCAATATCCTAACGTAGCGATGGAAACTTGAAATACTAAAAAAATCACAACAAAAACTATTCCCGTTATTGCTTCTACTACGGGATAACGAACAGCTATTTTATTTTTGCAATAACGGCATTTTCCGCGTAACCACAACCATCCCAGCACGGGTACATTGTCATAAGCTTTTAGCTGGTTTAAGCAATGGGGGCAACGGGAAGGCGGCCAAAGAATCGATAACCCCGCAGGGATTCGATAAACTACAACGTTAATGAAGCTACCTATAGATGCACCCAAGGCGAAAACAACAATAATCGCCGGAACGGCTATTAAAAAGTCCATATAGTCATTTGTCAATTGTTCTGTGTCATTTGTCGTTTGTCATTTGTTCTTTGTCAAATGACCAATGACCAATGACCAATGACTCATAACTAATACATGTGGGACTCAATTTGATTTAGAGGCACAAAACATTCTTGCGGTAAGAGAACGGGTTGGTTAGTAAAAATGACTTTACCTCGATGGGTAACACGATTAATTGCCACCCCAGAAGGTTGCCCCGCAATTTCAGGATGTACTTCACAATAAGTGTAGTAAATCTTGCCAGCCGCCCTGATGATTGCGGGATCAATCAGAGGTGGCTGGATTCTAGAGGCGGTGAAATTAGTTGTCTCTTGTCGTAAAGCGTACACTATGTTACTGCTATCTACTTACTAGATTTTGTCTATAGTGTACCCGAAACTTTCTGTAAAGATTGCCAATTTGGCGAGTTTATGCAAAAAGAATTATTTCTCTAGTGCTTGAATGAGGGAATTTCCCATTGCCTGACAACCCAAAAGGTTCATTCCTGGTGACATGATATCGCCTGTGCGATCGCCTTGCTCTAAAACTTGTAACACAGCTTTTTCAATGCTATCTGCTGCTTGTGGCTGATTTAACCCGTAGCGTAACATCATGGCGGCACTCAAAACCTGCGCCAGAGGATTAGCTTTATCAAGTCCTGCAATATCCGGCGCAGAACCGTGGACTGGTTCATATACACCAGGGCCAGAAGCACCTAAACTCGCAGATGGTAACATCCCAATACTGCCAGTTAACATCGCCGCCGCATCAGAGAGAATATCACCAAACAAGTTCCCTGTAACAATCGTATCGAATTGTTTGGGAGCGCGGACTAATTGCATTGCGGCATTATCAACATAAAGGTGAGACAGTTCGACATCGGGATATTCGGCGGACAGTTTGGTGATGCGATCGCGCCATAACTGCGATACTTCTAATACGTTGGCTTTATCCACAGAACAGAGTCTACCGCTTCTTTTTCTCGCAGTTTCAAAGGCAACTCTCCCGATACGTTCAATTTCTGACTCGCTGTAAACCATTGTATTCAAACCGCGTTTCTCACCAGTCTCAGTTTCAAAAATGCCTTTAGGTTTACCAAAGTAAATTCCCCCAGTGAGTTCCCGCACCACCATAATATCTACGCCTTCGACAACTTCCCGTTTCAAAGTGGAAGCGTCAATTAACTGCGGCAGAATTTGGGCGGGGCGTAAATTGGCAAATAATCCCAAACCTGCGCGGAGTCCTAACAAACCTGCTTCCGGGCGCTGGTGAGATGGTAGAGTATCCCACTTATAACCACCAATAGCAGCGAGTAATACAGCATCACTCTTGCGACAAGTATCTAAGGTAGCGGCTGGTAGAGGTTCGCCTGTCGCGTCAATGGCTGCACCACCAATTAAAGCTTCTTGGAAGGCAAACTCAATATCAAATTTTTTCCCTACGACTTTCAGCACATCTACCGCCACTGCCATAATTTCAGGGCCAATGCCATCGCCGGGAAGTAAGGTAATGCGGTAGTTTTGAGTCATAGCTAGTTTCTATTAGGTAAATGCTTGCAGATTAAATATCATACCTAGCAAGATGTACATCTGGAAGCTTTAATTTATTTAGATGTGTGTTGTCTCAATCGACCCTTCGATGACCAGACACAGGAGAGAATTTTTTTAGAAGCTGAGGCAGTGCGAATTATTTTAGCTCATTGCCAAAGTGGTGAATGGCAACTGCTGACTAGTCAAGTTATTGATGTTGAATTAAGGCGTACCCCAGATAGCGCCAGAAAAGAGCAGATCAAATTTTGGACTGAATGTGCAACAAGCAAAATTACCATCACCCAGCAAATTGAATCTCGTGGTCTACAACTTTCCCAACTGGGTTTTAAAAACTATGATGCACTACATATAGCCTGCGCTGAAGCCGGAAATGCCAATATTTTTTTGACAACTGATGACAGAATGTTACGTTTGGCAGCTAGAAGCAAAAACCTGCTACAAGTTAGAGTAGAAAACCCGCTTCAGTGGGTAATGGAGGTTACTTCATGATAGATGTGACTAAACTTTCTCAATCGGAGATCCGACGACTCGGTATAGAAGCCCTCACAAAAGCTCTTGGCCCTGCCGGAATGGCAAGATTTATGCAGCAGTTTGAACTAGGAAGTGGAGATTACACAAAAGATAGGGAGCAAATTTTAGGCAATCCTTCCATTGAAGAAATTATTGCCGAAATTAAAGAAATGGAAAAATAACAGTAATCAGTTAATTTTGTCACATTTACTACTGAATTATTCAGCTTCAATCAACTCTTAAATCTGCTATTCCGCATCTACCCAAAGATTAAAAAAAAACTGTGCCTGAAAATTTTTTGCTCAGTTTCTTGTAATGTTTTGGATAAAACTAGCAAGAAATAAAAAAGTTTATGAATTTTAATCAAATTGGCCAAGTAGCAGTGGCACTGTTAACAGGATTTGGATTGAAAATCCTGGGTGCGATCGCTCTGTGGATTGTGGCACAGAAGTTGATTGATTTTGCACTCAAATTAGTCAGACGTGGTTTCCGCAGTCAACACGTTGATCCAACTCTAGTTAACTACTTGCTGAATATCATCGGCGTAACTTTAAGAATTATTTTAGTTGTCGCCATTCTCGGCTTTTTCGGTATTGAAACCACTTCGTTTGCTGCATTGTTAGCGGCTGCTGGTGTGGCGATTGGTGCAGCTTGGGGTGGATTGTTAGCTAACTTTGCAGCTGGGGCGTTTTTGATTGTCTTTAGTCCATTTAAAGTTGGAGACTTTATCACAGCCGCAGGTGTCACAGGTACAGTTACAGAAATTGGACTGTTCACAACCAATATCACCACACCCGATAATGTGTTAACCATTGTCGCTAATAATAAGATTTTTTCTGATAATATCCAAAACTTCTCAGCTAATCCTTACCGTCGAGTTGATTTATTAGCACAACTACATCACGATGTCGATCATAATGATGCGATCGCTCGTCTCAAAGCCAGAATCAGCCAAATTCCCAACGTAGTCAATAATCCTGTGCCAGATGTAGAAATTATCACCTTTAATTTAGCCGGGCCAGTATTAGCCGTACGTCCCTACTGCAATAATGACCACTACTGGCAAGTTTATTTTGACACCAACAAAGCCATACGTGAAGCATTTGGTGAAGCTGGTTATCCCATACCTGAACAACGCTACGCCTTTAGTAGTCAATCTTCTAATGGAACAGTCAATGATGGTGAATCTGTGATGTCATCTGCCTCGATGATGAGTTAAGTTTGCACATATCAAATCCAATTTAATCAGGACTTACGCATAAAAACGAAAAATCAAGGGCTTTGGCGAGGGTTTAGGGGTATAGAGTGTACTTATTCAAAATCCTTACACCCCAAACCCTTTCACCCTTTCACCCAATCTCCTCAGATAATCTTTGTGCGTAAGTCTTGTTAATTTGTCAAAATCTCTCAAAAAATAGAATATTTGCGAACAAGTAGGTAAGTTATATACTTTACCTACTTTTTTATCAGCCTGAAATGTTATTAGCTGTATATTTAAACACTGAAGACAAATTTGATCATAACTCAGTTTCAATTTTGGAAACGAGACTGACAACAGGGCTAAAGAGAGGCTAGGTTAGTGTGTAATTAACCACCGTACTCCTTTAGATATGGTAAAAGAATTAGCAATTCGCACCTGTGGACTTACTAAGCAATTTGAACGGTACATAGCCGTAAATGATGTTCATTTAGAAATCGAAACGGGTGAAGTATACGGACTGATAGGGCCGAATGGTGCGGGTAAAACAACTCTCATTCGGATGTTAGCAACGGCTGAAGAACCAACTACGGGTGAGATATATATTAACGGCGATCGCATGGTACGGGACAAGAGTAACCCGACTATCAAGCGTCGTCTTGGCTACTTACCCGATGACTATCCCCTGTATGAAGATTTAACTGTTTGGGATTACCTTGATTACTTTGCGCGGTTGTATCGTTTGCGCGAACCACGTCGTACTCAGCGTCTACACGAAGTTTTAGAACTCATTCAATTAGGTAATAAACGCAACAGTTTAATTTCTACACTGTCGCGGGGGATGAAACAGCGCCTCAGTTTAGCACGCACTATCATCCATGAGCCAATTTTATTACTCCTAGATGAACCGGTATCGGGACTAGACCCCATCGCCAGAATGCAATTCCGCGAAATTATCAAAGCATTGCAAGAAGCTGGGATGACAATTTTAATTTCGTCCCATGTTCTCAGCGATTTAGCGGAACTGTGTACTTCAATTGGAATTATGGAGTTAGGTTTTTTAGTAGAAAGTGCTTCACTCAAACAACTTTATCAGCGTTTGGCTCGACAACAAATTATGTTGTCAACCTTGGGAAAAATTGATCCTGTAATTAGTGAATTAAAAAATCATCCTTTGGTAGAAGCATGGGAAGTTTTACCTGGGAGTAATAATCTGCGCGTGAATTTTTCTGGTGATCAGAATGCTTGTGCAGAATTATTGCGATCGCTAATTCAAGCTAATATCCCCATCACTGACTTTCATTGCACCCAAGAAGACCTAGAAAGCATTTTCCTCAAGCTTGGTCATAAACAAGCATCCTAAAATATCAAATTTTTAACTTAGAATAATTCTTCCTATGTATCTCAACTTTTTGGATAAAATTGGCGATTGGAATCCTCAGCTTTTACGAGAACTTAAAGGTCGTCTTAAAGTTTTTAACGTAATATTTGCCTTCGCTATCTCACTAATCGCTCAGTTAGGATTGTTTATCTATCATCTTAGAGAATATCCTAATAATAAATATCCCATGAATAACTTTTATTGTAATCTGGGCAAGGTTTATCAAAAGCAAATTGACTCAGGTTATAAACTCATAGATCAGACTCAAAAGCAAGTCAATTTTTACAGCACTAAGCAAAACTATGATCTCTCAAAACTACTGGAATCCCAAGATAAATTACAATCCCTCAAAGCACAGCAAAAACAGTTAGAATATACCCTATATCAGCAGCCATGTCCCATTTCCGAAATTAACTTTCAAATGTGGTGGCGTGACCACTGGGAATATATATTTATCACACTCTGCATAGTTTTTATCTACACACTATTAGTTGCTGGGACATATTTACTAGTCAACAATCTTGCTCAAGAAGAAAAGCGCGGTACGCTGAATTTCATCCGCCTCAGTCCCCAGCCAGAAACTAGCATTTTAACTGGCAAAATGCTAGGAGTGCCAATTGTTATTTACTTAGTAATTTTGCTGGCGGTTCCTTTGCATATTTGGTCAGGAATTTCTGCCCAAGTTAACATCAGTTATATTGTTAGCTTTTATATCGTCTTAGCTGCTAGTTGCTTCTTCTTCTACAGCGCCACATTATTATTCAGTTTAATGAGTAATCGATTGAGTGGTTTTCAGCCTTGGTTGGCTAGTGGTGCAGTTTTCATATTTTTGCTAAATGCAATGCAATTTGCATTTAGTAGCGAAGATTTACACACCACAGCAGCTTGGCTGAGGCTACTAACCCCGTTCGATATGCTGAAATATATGTTCCCAAATCTTTTGAAGAACAGCAACCCATCATTGTTAGCAGAAACTCAATTTTTTTACCTACCATTAGGAAAAAATGTTTTCACATTTACAGGGTTACACCTACTCAATTATGGTGTTGGCTGCTATTGGATTTGGCAAGCACTTGGAAGGCGGTTTCGTAATCCTAATGCTACCTTACTTAGTAAAGGACAAAGTTACTTATTGGTAGCTGGCTATCAAGTAATTTTTTGGGGATTTACCCTGCAATATACCAAAAATTACTGCCTTGCTTACCGAAATAATGAACCAATAAATTGCTACTATGACTTGAATTATCAAATAGGTCAAAACTTCTTCTGGCTTATATTTCTTAACTTCGTTTTACTAACTTGTTTGTTTATGATTTTGTCTCCTTGTAGACAACAAGTACAAGATTGGGCAAGATATCGTCATCAACAAACATCTAGTAGCGATGCTTTTAGTAATAAATCTGTATGGCGTGATTTAATTTGGCAGGATAAAAGTCCTGTAATAGTTTCAGTTGGGTTGAGTTTAATAATCATAACTATCCCCTTAATAGTATGGATTTTACTCGCTCCAGCTTTGAATATCCATCATTACAATGCTATTGATTGGGTGAACCGAATTGGCAGGCTGAAAGCTATTTTAGGAGTGGCGATGTTCATTGCTATAACGATGATTTATGCCACCATATTACAAAGCATCCTATTGTTAAAAACTTCCAAGCGGGTGTTTTTGTCTAGCATTATTCTAGGGATATTAATGTTTGTGCCACCAATAATTTTGGCTCTATTAGAAATCAGACCTGAAACTAATACTATGTTTTGGTTATTTTCTAATTTTCCTTGGGCTGCTTTGGAATACTCAGCTACAACAACAACTTTTATGTCGCTTTTAGCTGAGTTCACTGTTTTAGCTTTGTTAAATGTAAATTTGGCCAATCAGGTGAAGTTAGTTGGGGAATCTGCAACGAAAGCATTATTAGCCGGACGGTAATTAATCAGCAAGGAACTTATTTGAAAAAGTAGACAAGGGAGACAGGGGAGACAAGGTAGAGGAATATTTGTATAGCATTTATGATTGCTATGTAGGGCTAATCTTTGATTAGGTAAAAAATAACTGGACTTATACAAAGCTTCTTTCCTACTCCCTATTTCCTACTCTTTTCCTACATAAGTACATTCAGAAATCAAACCAGATTCAGATAGATAATTAACTAGTTACTGAGGAGAAATATTCATGATAGAAGCCTTAATAAATTACTTAGGAAACGGGAATCCGCAGTTATTTCGGGAACTTAAAGGACGGCTAAAACCCCGAAATATTTTATTAACATCTGCATTATCATTGCTGGGTCAATTTATCTTATTTATATCCTTTCAAGCCCAGTTACCTACACGCTATGATGCAGTACAAAATCTGACTAATAGATACTGCACTGGTACAACAAAATATGACTTACCTGGATGTCTTGCTGATGGTTTTGGTAATGCGATTATCAATTGGCAATTGTGGTCTTGGGATGTCTTTACTTGGTTAAATATTATTGTGAGCTTTGGTTTATTAGCAGCAGGTAGTTATCTACTAATTAATGACTTAGCTACCGAACAAAGACGCGATACCCTAAATTTTATCCGCCTGAGTCCCCAATCACCACAGAGTATTTTATTGGGAAAAATGCTTGGTGTTCCCGCTTTACTTTATGTGGCTGTAGTATTAGCATTACCTTTGCATTTCTGGATGGGTTTGAATGCCAAAATTCATGTGATGGAAATTATCAGTTTTGATGCAGTAGTCATTGGGGCTAGTTTTTTATACTACAGTGCTGCATTAATATTTGGTTTGGTGGGTTCTTGGTTAGGGGGTTTTCAGCCTTGGTTAGGCAGTGGCGCATTATTAGGATACCTCATATTTACCAAACAAACTTTCACGTCTAATTTCCCTACTAATAATCCAGTTAATTTTTTTGGGCTACTTAACCCATATTTTTTAATGCCATATTTTGACATTGAAATAGACAGAAAATTTAGTTTTGCTATTCCCAATTTCAAATCTTTTTCTTGGTTCATTTTCTCCATAGGAGAAAGTTTTATTACTACGGCTGTCTTTGCAGTAGCAGTTTATTTTATCGGTGCATACTTTTTTTGGCAATCTTTACAGCGTTGCTTTCGTGATCCTAATGTAACTATGTTGAGCAAAAAGCAGAGTTATTTACTAACTGCTGTTTTTAATCTCATCATTTTAGGATGCGCTGATTGGCGAGAGTTAATATTTGATGGCCCATCTAGAAGTTATAGTTATGTACTTCAAGAAAACATCGGACTTTTAATGATTTTGAATTTGGGGCTATTTTTATATTTAATTGCTGCGATTATTCCTGGTCGTCAAACACTGCAAGATTGGGCTAGATACAGACATATTACGCAACCCAAAGAATTAGGTAAAACTAGTTTAACTGATGATTTAATTTGGGGTGAGAAAAGCCCAGGAATTTTAGCGATCGCTATTAATGCCATCATGTCTGTGACTTGCTTAAGCTGCTTTGCTTTGATTTCCCAAGTCAGTATCGAAGATAAAATGAATACTTGGATGGCGCTGCTGTTTGCAGGGAGTTTAGCTGTGATCTATGCAGCCTTAACTCAGTTAATTCTCTTCATGAAAAATGAACAGCGCCAATTATGGGCAGCAGGAGTGTTAATGTCTGTGATTATACTCCCACCCATTTTTTTAGGAATATTCTTTAATAGACCTGACAACTACCCTGTAGTTTGGCTATTTTCCATTGCTGCACCACTCATTGCTTTATCCTCATCAAGAAGCGGAGATGGATTACCATTGGCTTATTTTCTGGCAATCTTAGGACATTTTGCGATCGCAACATTTTTAATATCTCAACTAACGCGCAAGTTGAAAAAAGCAGGAGAGTCTGCAACTAAAGCATTGTTAGCAGGAACTGAATCTGCTATTAGCTAAAATAGCTCAGGACTTACGCACAAAAATTGTCTGTGGGGATTGGGTGTAGGGGTGAAATGTAAAAAAAACCTACACCTGTCAGCTACTCCCCACTCTCTCGCTTACTAATAAAATCCAGCATAATTTTTTGGTGCATTGTCCCCAATGGTCTAACTTCCTCGGCTACGGCTGAGTAACAATTACCACGGCGGATGTCTTCGGCTGTTAACAGTCCCATGTCCCAGCCTTCATTCAGCACTAGTTGATTGATGTCTACCAACAAAGGTGCTTGAAAAACATGGCGGATGACTTTTTCATCGGGATAGCAGCCAAATTCAGCGAATGTTGGTAAGTTATAACCAATTTCTTCGAGAATTTCCCGTTGGACGGCGACGGCTGGTGTTTCACCGGGTTCGATATGTCCGCCAAAAAAAGCCCAGCAACCAGCCGCCGCAATCGTGGGGATATTGTCGCGCAGTTGCATGAGATACTTATTGTCTTGGTAGAGAATGGCGATCGCTACTTCTGGTAATTGATTAGTCATAAAATTTACACTTAAAATCACTCTTCTGTTATATATACTTCGCCAAAATCTTGCCCAGCGATGGGGATACTTTTGTAGCTAACTTTACCTTTTAATACTACTTGAGTACCTTTTTGCAAATTGCTTTGATTGGTAATTACCCAAATTTTGCCAGTCGAATCATCAATTTGGTATGCCCACTGCTTCATCAGTGGGACTTGCTTTTCTACCTTACCTTGAATATACACAGTCGCCTGTGTGTTGGGTTTGGCTTGAATTTCGGCAATTTGAGTCACATTGCTACCAAAAATGAAATTGCTACCTTTGATTTCTGGAAGCCTCCAAGCCGCACAGCCAGAAAGTCCCGCCACTAGGACAAAATAGCAAAGTATACGGTAATAATTTGGCGATTTGTGCATCAGTCTCATAGGGAATGGGTAGTTGGGAGTAGAAAACTTTCCTTCTGTTGTACTATTACCTGTTGAGTTTTAGCCGTTCTCTGTTCCCCGGTTGATGGGTTTGGTGAGAGACAAGGTAGACAAGGGCGACAAGGGAGAAATGATTGTAATTTCTCCTCTTCAACCCCCTACACCCTGACACCCTTCTCTACAACCCATTCTCAACTCCCAACTCCCCACTCCCTCCCACTAAGATTTCATAGTTTTATCCGTCAGATTCGACAAGGGATCTGAGAAGATGAACAAGTATGGTCTTGTGGTAGGAGAGGCGCAACAACAATTAACAGCCAAAAACCTTTCAAACCGTTGACTTCGCTACAGACAATTTACATTTTGGATTTTAGAGGCGAATCTTCTGAGGATTCTCATGGAAACAACAACTGCCAAACTTCTTGATGGTAAAGCCTTAGCAGCAAAAATTCACCAGCAACTTAAAACCCAAATTCACCAATTACAAGCCAAAGTAGGCCGTCCTCCTGGTTTAGCCGTGTTGATGGTTGGTGATAACCCCGCATCAGCAGCTTATGTCCGCAATAAAGAAAAAGCCTGCGCTAAGGTGGGTATTGCTTCTTTTGGTAAGCATTTTCCTCAAGAAACTAGCCAAAAAGAATTAGAGGCGGTTATTGCCGAACTCAATGAAGATAATCGAGTTGATGGAATTTTGGTGCAACTCCCCTTACCTGACCATTTGGATGCAGTCTCTTTGTTACATCAAATACATCCCGATAAAGATGCGGATGGACTGCACCCAGTCAATTTAGGGCGACTAGTACGCGGTGAAAGTGGTTTACGTAGTTGCACTCCTGCGGGAGTCATGCACTTGCTGGCAGAATATAATATTCCTTTGCGGGGAAAAAATGCAGTGGTGATAGGGCGCAGTATTTTAGTAGGAAAGCCAATGGCTTTGATGCTACTAGAAGCAGATGCTACTGTTACCATTGCCCACTCGCGATCGCAAAATCTTGCCAGCATCACCAAGAATGCCGATATTATCATCGCCGCCGTTGGTCGTCCAGGACTCATTACCGCCGACATGGTAAAACAGGGTGCGATCGTGGTAGATGTGGGGATGAACCGCGTCACTGATGCCAATGGCAATAGTCGCTTAGTCGGCGATGTCGATTTGGAATCAATTGCAGGTGTGGCAGAATATTTCACCCCAGTTCCTGGCGGTGTCGGCCCTATGACCGTTGCCATATTATTGCAAAATACATTTACCAGCTATTTGCGGACTACAAGCTAGTCAAAAGATATCAGTTATGAATTTTTAACTCCCGATTCATCCTGCATAACTTTTCAGCACCAAAGCCCCGTAAAATTGTGACGTATAAGACAAACAGCCAAAAGCCAAAAATTGAAGGAATTATAAGAATGGTAGCAGCTGATAACCTTCAGAAGATGCCAGAAACAGCAACCTTTAACCTTGTCGCCTATCTCAAAGAGCGCCAAAAGCTTTGTGATACTGCTCTGGATAAATCAATGCCCGTCATATATCCAGAAACAATTTATGAATCAATGCGCTACTCTCTCCTAGCTGGAGGTAAGCGGGTACGTCCCATTCTCTGTCTTGCTACCTGTGAAATGATGGGCGGTACTATCGAAATGGCTATGCCTACAGCTTGTGCCGTCGAAATGATTCACACAATGTCATTAATTCACGATGACCTGCCAGCAATGGACAATGATGATTATCGTCGTGGAATGTTGACCAATCACAAAGTCTATGGCGAAGATATTGCAATTTTGGCAGGCGATGGCTTACTCGCCTTTGCTTTTGAACTAGTTGCCACTAAAACACCAGAGAATGTTCCTAGAGATAAAGTTTTGCAGGTAATTGCTCGCTTAGGCAGAGCCTTGGGCGCAGCAGGCTTAGTGGGTGGGCAAGTGGTAGATTTGGAATCAGAAGGTAAATCTGATATTTCCCTCGAAACCCTCAACTTTATTCACAACCATAAAACTGCGGCCCTTTTGGAAGCTTGCGTTGTTTGTGGTGGTATCTTAGCTGGAGCCGCCGCAGACGACATACAAAGATTAACTCGCTACTCACAAAACATCGGTCTAGCATTCCAAATTATTGATGATATTTTGGATGTCACAGCCACTCAAGAACAATTGGGCAAAACGGCGGGTAAAGACCTCGTAGCCAAGAAAGTTACCTATCCTAGCCTGTGGGGAATTGAGGAATCACGCGCTAAAGCTCAACAGCTAATTGAGTCAGCTTGTGCAGAATTAGAACCTTATGGTAGTCTGGCACAACCACTCAAAGCCATAGCCCACTTTATTGTGAATCGCAATAACTAGGACAAACCAATTGGATTTTAAATTTTGGAGCCGCTATCTTGTGGTGAATCAGCATTACTGGAAGTTAAACCGCTTCTGAGTGAATATTTCACAAAAGAAAGTTAGATTCATAGTCTTAACTAATAGGCTACTCCAAAAACCTCACACAATATTTGGAATTAGAGCAGTCAAAGCATAGATTAAAACTATGTTGCTGTCTGAACATACTGAGAATACTGAGTTTATACTCAGCACTCAGCACTTTGCTATGGTTCCTTTTGAGATTTAGAATTTTGGGTTGCGTCTAAATTTTTACTTACAAAATAATTACGCTAATTTTAACTAACTGAACTAAAACACCATGCAGGACATAGCCGATATATTAAACAACCGGGTGCTGCTGGTAGCCCTGGTAGCCTGTTTCATTGCTCAAGCTTTGAAACTGGTTATCGATGTCGTCAAAAATCAAAAACTGAATGTCCGTGTTTTAGTCACGACTGGCGGTATGCCTAGCGCCCATTCAGCTTTAGTAACAGCCTTAGCCGCAGGTATTGGACAAACTGTCGGTTGGTCATCCCCGGAGTTTGCCTTAGCTACCGTGTTTGCCATCATCGTGATGTACGATGCGGCTGGAGTCCGCCAAGCTGCGGGTAAACAAGCACGAATACTCAATCAAATGATTGCGGAATTATTTGATGAAAAGCACGAGTTTAGCCAAGACCGACTCAAAGAGTTACTGGGACACACACCAGTACAAGTCATCGCTGGTTCAGCTTTGGGAGTCACAATTTACTGGTTAGCCAGGACGGCTTATTAGTCAAGGATCAAAAGTCAATACTCAGCTTGTCCCCCTTCTCTCCTAACACTACTGCACTTTGACGGCGGAACGCAGTAACACAACTTTGCGACTATCAACGAGGATGGCAAAAAAGCCGCGTTCGTTGAGTTTTTGTAGGGTGTTGTATGCTTGTTGTTGGTTGGTAGTGTGAGTAGCTAACAAATAAGGGCGTTGTCCGTAAGAGGCAAAACCAACATTACCACCGACAACTTGCTGGACGCTATTCGCTAGTTCTGGACGGTTGTAGTAATCTACCAGTACGGCGTAGCCTTGCCCTAATGGTTGGGGGTTATAGCTAACTGTTGGTGTTGTTGCGGCGGCTTGTTGAGCAACTTCAGCAGGCTTGGTTGTGATGATGGCAGATAAACCAACAATATTATTGATGTACCTAGCCCAACGATTTGCATCGTCAATTTTGTTAAAACCACCTATTCGCGTGACTGTATCGGTGAGGTATTGACAGTTAGTAGTGGCAATTTCGTTGGGTAAAGCACTCCGCAATTGCTTTTGATACTCAGGTGTGGGCGTTATTACTAGTAATAAATATTCTCCAGGATTTGGCGGTTGGCAGACAGGCAGTTTTTGTTGCGCGTTAACAGAAATTGTAGTATTGATTAAACCTGCGATCGCAATTACCAATCCACCAGATATAACCTGAACTCTCTGCACAAAGTTGGGACGCATAAGCTGGATTTTTTAAAAAAATTCTATTTTAGTAGTTCGTCAATAGTCAATGGTCATTTGTCCTTGGTCATTTGTAAATTAATGTTGTCTTACAGTCAGACAATCTAACATACTGTATAGCAGGAGACAGGTTACAGGCTACAGGTGACAGAGTTAAAAGTATTTTGCTGTCTTTGATATTTACTGATTTCCTAAGCAACTTGGCTACTGCCATATCAAAACTAATGACTAATGACCAATGACTATTGACTCTTGCTTAAGAAACACTCGCAAGAGAAGCCAAAGGATCGGGAATTGTTACAGATGGTGCATTAAAATCACCAGTAATTACATACTCCAAGCGCAGTTTCAGCCAGGTGATAAACTGGGGATTTGTCGAAATAATCGCAGCTGCGGGTTTAGGACACTGTGCTTTAACTGCTGCCATTTCTGGCGCTTCTAAAAAGGCTGGTTGCTGTACTAACCAAAAATCAATTTGCTTTTCATTTTCGTGATAATGGCGGGTGCGTTCTTTCAGCACTTCTTCTAAAGGTTCTTCTTGGACTAGAAAGCGTTGGCTGGCTAAAACGTAATAATATGTTTGCATTTTCATCCTTGGGTTACTAACGGTTTAAACAGGGTACAGAATTAACTCTGTACCCTATTTAACTAACTCTTCCGAAATCTTTGGAACCAAGAACTGAAGGGACAACGACTTCCTTTAGTTTCACTATTTGTTTGTTTACCACCAGCTGTCAGTTTTTCTAAAAACAGGGTGTTGTCAAAATAGTGTTCTACGGAAATAATTTTTAAATCATCGGTGACACGAGCTATACTCGTCCCGACAATTTCAACTGTCTCTCCAGTGGGCGCATAACCTTTGTATTCGCCTCTAAAATGTCCCCAGTGTCGCCACTTGAATGCTACATTTGGTGGCCCTGAGTACACTTCCAGCACTTCCCAAGGGAAACCTTGGGGAAATGTTGTGTGGAAGATTTTAGCTGATGATTCAAAGCTTTCTTCGGAAGCTTTGTAATGTTCAGAATCAGCCATGAATAAATTGTAAGTACCTTGGTTGCCTAATTCTGCGGCGGTATATTCAGGGCCGCCATTGGTACTAACGCGAAACTTGTCACTCACAACCGATAACCACTGCTGCGGGTTAGATTTGAATGATACCTCCATCTCGAAGGTTCTTACCAAGTTCTGCACGATCGCCTCTAACGATCCTTCAACATGATTACATACACTTTCTTTGGCAAGATTTTCTTTTGAACGAGAATAATCAGGAGGTGTTTGATAACGCCACTCTGCATCAGTGCTGGCGGCGATAACTTTATCCCTATCCTGTACCCAAAGCGGTAAGTCTTGAGATTGTGTTGAGGTCATAAAAGTCTAAATTGAAAATTTAACCAACAAAGCTGAAGGTTGAAGGATAAAGGCTGAAAATACTTATTTCACACTTCACACTTCATACTTTTTTCTGGATTTCGCAGTTACAACCCCTCTAGTATCAGTTATCAGTGGTCAGTGACCAGTTATCAATAACAAACTGATAACTGATAACTGTTCACTGATTTCCTTGTATGGCTTGTTTCATCTCCCGGACTGCTCTTTCTATCCCGACTAGGGCTGCCCGACTGATGATAGTATGACCGATGTTGAGTTCTTCCATTCCGGGTAGGGCGGCGACTGGATGAACGTTCCAGTACGTGAGTCCATGACCAGCATTGACCCGCAGTCCGGCTTTAATTGCTTGTTCACACCCTGTAGCCAAAATTGCTAGTTCCTTTTGTCGGCTGGTTTCATCATGGGCTTCAGCATACTGGCCAGTGTGCAGTTCAATAAATTTTGCCTGCACCTTGACAGATGCTTCAATTTGTGCAGGTTCAGCGTCGATAAACAAACTGACAGGAATGCCAGCACTCTGCAATTTATCGACAATCTCTCCTATTCTAGCAATTTGCCCAACAATATCGAGTCCGCCTTCGGTGGTGACTTCTTCGCGCTTTTCTGGAACTAGAGTGACATAATCTGGTTTAATGTCAAGCGCGATCGCCAGCATTTCTTCAGTAGCAGCCATCTCCAAATTAAGATGTGTTCTCACTGTTTGCCGTAGTAACCGCACATCTCGGTCTTGAATATGCCGCCTGTCTTCCCGCAAATGTACTGTAATTCCATCTGCACCCCCTAACTCTGCCAGCACAGCCGCCGCCACAGGGTCTGGTTCCACCGTCCGCCGCGCTTGTCGGATGGTAGCGATATGGTCAATGTTAACTCCAAGTGTAGGCAACCCTAGTCTCCCGATTAACAGTCCTCCGAACTTGATTTTAGCGGAAATCGGAGTTGTAAAGTGAGGTAGTGGCTTCCCCGACAGTTAACAGGCTTTGTTCTTATCGCCTCAGACTTTCAGTCTCTTGGGTTTATGATAAATTTGTATTTTTTTGGAAAGCCACATCCACCTGATTCAGCAATGATTCTGGGGTAGAAGAATTATTTAAAACAACATCTGCACGGGATATTTTTTCGGCTAAAGGTAGTTGGCTTTGAATTCTTGCTTGTGCTTGTTCTGGATGAAGATGATTGCGCTGAATTAATCTTTGCAACTGTTGTGTTTCTGAACAACTGACCACCCAAATTTCTGTAACCAAATATGTCATTTTTGCTTCAAACAGCAGTGGAATAACAAACACCAAAGTTTCGGCGGTAGATGTTGCAATTGCTTGCAGAAAACAGTTAGCCACATAAGGGTGAATCAAATCTTCTATCCATTGGCGTTCTTGTTGATTTTGAAAAATAATTTCGCCTAATTTTTGACGGTTGAGATTACCATCAGGAAGTAAGATTTGTTCACCGTAACGTTGTGCGATCGCCTTTAAAATAGGTGAACCAATAGAGACTGCATCCCTAGCATAAATATCAGCATCAAAAATCGGCAAGTTGTAAGCACTGGCTAAATAATTAGCAACAGTGCTTTTACCTGTAGCAATTCCTCCAGTTAAAGCGATGATGCGTTTGGTCATTAGTCAATTGTCATTGGTCATTTGTGATTTTCTCCCTATTCTCTGGGTTGGGGGATGAGGGAGATATGGGAGATATGGAGATATGGGGGACAAGGGAGACAAGGAAGAGTTTAGCACTCATCACTCATTACTCTTTACTCCTTACTCTTTACTCAGCACTCAGCACTCAGCACTTTTTCACCACTTCTTGTAAGGTAAGAATTTACCATTCATGGTGACTTTCACGCGATCGCCTTTGGGGTCTTCGACTTTTTCGATGTCTAAGGTAAAATCAATTGCACTCATAATCCCATCACCGAATTTTTCTTGAATAACTTCTTTGATTGGGAAACCATAAACTTGCATAATTTCATAGAACCGATAAATTAAGGGATCGGTTGGGACAACAGGGCCTAAACCTTTGGTGGGATAGCTAATTAGTTCCGCAATATCTTCAGAATCAAGCCCTAACACATCAGCTAGTTTTTGTGCTTCTTCTAGAGAAGCTGTTGCTTGACGATAAAACAACGCCGCAATCCAGACTTCATCACGTCCTAAAACTTGTTCTAAATCTGTAAAGGTTAATCCTTTGAGTTTTTTAGCAGCCAGCAGCTTTTGAGTTAATGGGGGAATGGACATAGTACACTCTGATACTAATTTTGGATTTTGAACCAGGGATAGTATACTTTGCCAAGACAGTCTGGATGTTGAGCTTAAGGTAAAATTTCAACTACTGTACCTTTTTCTACCCATTGATCCAGTTTATCGACATCTTGATTTGATGAACTACTTACTCCTACCAGCTGATTGGTGTGAGCGTCTACATTCACCCCAGCAGAGTTAAATCCCCGCACCATCAAGAAATTCTTGAATTGCTTTGTCTCTGAGACTACACAAAGGAGCCTCTGATTTTGGTTCAGGTTCTTGGACAGCTACCGCACCAACTAATACAGGAGTTTTAGCAGCAATTTGTAGTTGCTGGAGATTTTGGATTTGTTGTTCTAAAGTTTCAATGCGATCGACTAAAGCGCGAATCACTTCCGCTTCTGAGTCTGGTAAGTTGTTGTGTTCCAAAGGTGCAACGCGGACTCCAGAACGATAGACAATCCGTCCAGGAATACCGACGACTGTACAATCAGAAGGCACATCTCTCAGCACAACTGACCCAGCACCAATGCGGACGTTATTACCAATGTGAATATTGCCTAATACCTTTGCGCCAGCACCAACTACAACGTTTTCACCGACTGTAGGATGGCGTTTACCACTTTGTTTACCAGTTCCGCCCAAAGTGACACCTTGATAAATCAGAGCATAATCACCTATAATTGCCGTCTCACCAATCACCACACCCATACCGTGGTCAATAAATACACCTTGCCCAATAGTTGCACCTGGGTGAATTTCGATCCCAGTCAAAAACCGAGAGAGGTGAGAAATGAAGCGGGGAATAAAGGGAAGACCAAAGTGATGTAGCCAGTGAGCCAGTCGGTGAAAAATTAGGGCTTGCAAGCCAGGGTAACAAACCAAAACCTCTAACCAGTTACGGGCGGCTGGGTCACGTTCAAAAATGATGCGGAAATCGGCACGTAGAGTAGATAGCACGCAATAGTACCCTCGAAAAGCAAACGAGCTACCATACCATATTATCTTTTTGAGTGCTTGGTTGATAAAGTGCTGAGTGCTGAGTGTTGAGAGGGTAGACAAGGGAGACAAGGTAGAGGGGGTAGACACGGGAGAAGGGGTAGACACGGTAGAAAGATTGCTCCCTTGTCCCCCTTGTCTCCCTTGTCTCCCTTCTCCCTGCCCCTAGTCCACTCCCACTCACTCCGCCCCAGAATCTCCCCATTCTTTAATAGCGGAAAAGATTGATGAATAATCATCATTAGCAAATGACATTTTCATGGCTGTAGCTAAAATGTGGCGCACAGACTCAATGCTACTGAGGTCTAAACCCAAAGCTTTGGCTTCTGAGATAAATAAGTCTGTATCTTTGAGCAAATGTTTGGTCGGAAAATTGGGGTTTGTGTAGTCTTCCTCTAACATTCTTTGCAGCTTTTTATCAAAAGTCGGTGCATACAAAGAACTTTGGCGTAAAATCTGCATAAAAGATTCAATATTGACACCTTGACGCTGTAAAAAAGCCAGACTGAGAGCAAAGCTGGTTGTTAAAGAAGCGATTAATTGATTGAGAGATAATTTTAAGGCGGCGGCTGTCCCCACAGGGCCAATTAGTAAAGGTTCTGGGCCAAAGTTTTGCAGTAACTGTAAATGCCTTTGGTATTGGTCGGAAGTTGCGCCTACCATGACAATTAATTGCCCGCTTTTGGCTTCGGGAATGCTGCCTAATACGGGTGCTTCTATATATTCACCACCACCGCCAATTATGGTATCTCGAATTTCTTGGCTTTCGGTGGGTGTAATTGTCCCCATTTGAATAATTGTGCGTCCTTCTAGGGTACGCCAAGCTGTATCTGAAAGTAAGACTTGATAAATAGCTGCGGCGTTAGTCAGCATTAAAATAATGCAATCAGCAGCACGAATGGCCTGACGGGGTTGTGTGACGATTTCTGCGCCGGCTGCTTGTAATGGTGCTAATTTTTCTGGGGTGCGATTGTAGGCAACTACGTGTATATTGGCTGCTAACAACCTTTGAGCCATTGGTTGTCCCATCAGTCCAGTTCCCAGAAATGCCACCTTCATTGTTCACGTTCCTTTGATAAAGCTGAGGCGATGTCTATGACAGAAATCGCGTTTTCATCTTTTGATTGTAATTGGCTGGCGATTTGTAATTTGAGACTTAAGATGCCATCCTAAATCTCAAATTCACCCGATGCGGCTGAGTCAATAGGGAGTAGGGAGTGGGGAGTAGAAAATGATAACTCAGCACTCAGCACTTTAAATTCAACCGCCAGCAGCAAAAGTCGCCATAATGACAACAGATAGTAAGATACCGGGTGTAAGTAGCATTACTAGCATCAACAAGTCGTGAGTATTCATAGGTTTTTGTTGCTTTTTTAAATACAGGATTTCGCAGTAATCAATAGTAATGCTAGTCCATATAACAGTGATGCTGCCGACTTACAGAGAGTTTTAATTTTTTCCCTTACTTTTACTTTGGCACAATTAATCCTTTCAGGGGTTGAGAAATTTCCAAATTTTGAAGTCCTTTACTTTGGATGAGGACTCCAAAGCCTCCTAACCCGGTGGGATCAATAAGTTTGTGGAGTGACTCGCGTCGTTGTAATAACTGAGCGATCGCTATATCTTGATGGGAAAGTGAGGCTATTGAGTCTCCCAAACCCAACGCCATCAAAAATAAACCTTGTTGGGTAAAGCCAATTTTGGTTAAACCACATTGCTCACCCCACAGTTCTAAGGCGGTAAAGTCAACGTGAGCGGTGATATCTTGTCGCCCAAGATTAATATAGGGGTTGTTATGGTAGCGATGCTGGTAGTAGCACTGGAGGGTTCCTTGCGATCGCCTGGGGTTATAGTAGCGATGGGCAGGATAGCCATAATCAACTGTTACCACATAACCGCGTTGCAAGCGGTCTGCTACTATACTCAACCAGTCTAAAGCCGCTAAATTAATTTCACTGCGGTAGCCATCGGGGTAGACTTTTGCAGTTAAATCAATACCTATCAACTCAAAATATTTTGTCAACTGCGGTGTAGAAGTTTCCCCAATGATTTCTTGAAACTCCCCTTCTAACAGCAGATAATTTTCATTTTGCTCTACATCAGAGGGTAAGGTGACATAAATTTCTCGCAATTCCCCAGTTTGTAAAATGAATTGATGCACTGAAAAAGCATCGACTAGTTCGTTAGAAAAAAAGCAGCCAGTTATAGAGTTGCTAGGTATATCTACTAAATTACACCACCGCACAGGGTAATTTTGTAAACGTTGCTGTTGTTCCTGCTGCAATTCGGGAGATTTTTCGACAATCACATAATCTAATGCTGGTAAAAAATCAGGATAATGCCGTTGATAATAGTTGAGGATATGTAACGCCAACAGTCCTTGACCTGCTCCCATTTCTACCAAAGAATAAGTTCGAGGCTGTCCTAAAATTTCCCACATTTGCACAAATTGTTCTGCTAGTAACTCGCCAAAATCAGCGCCAAGACTAACAGATGTGAAAAAATCACCGCCTTTAAACCCAATGTTGACGGCTTTACTGGCATAGTAGCCATGTTCAGGGTGATATAACACCATATCCATGTATTCGGCAAAGGTAATTCGCTTTTGCGGATTATTAGCAATGCGATCGCTGATGGCCGCACACAACGCTGGGTTAGAATTCATAAACAAGTTAGATCAGTAGGCTTCAGATCCCCGACTTCATTAATAAGTCTGGTATCTTCTTATTTACAATAGATATTTTCCTTATGGCTTTTCCTTAATTGTTACTAATCCATGTATCCCTAGTGCTGTGATCACACCTCCCAACAGTCCCCATGTACCATCGGCGAATACGTTGATGCGATGAATAAAAGCCCGATGGTAAGCGTATTCTAATTGTCTATCATTGACTTTATTTTCTTCTACTAGTTTCTGCACATAATTTTCAGCTTTGCCTAGTGCAGCATAGTCTAAGTTAAACCAATAAAGTGATATTCCTACTACCGCCAAGCCAGGAAAAACCAAGGTAATTAACAAAATTGCTATGCGTGATTTCATAAAACTTTCGGAAAACTAACTATGATCACCACCTTTAACTTTAGTGCGATCGCTACTGTGGGACAAAATTAGTCATCTTATCTTGAGCAAAACACCAGAATTTTGGGAATACTCATAGTGTTTCGCAGCATTGGCTTGGTTAGGCTCACGCTATGAGAGCATTAAAAATCATTTTTCTGGGATTTGCTTATGTTTTATGTGTTGGGTTGGTATTAATTTCCCTATCGGCGGGATATGCAGCAACATCAGACTCCGTGGATACCTTGCGACAACAGCAAGAACAAATTAATCAAGAACGCCAGAATGTGATTCAGGAACGCGATCGCTTGACAAATTTACATAATGCTGCAAAAAACCGATTAACAGGTATCAATCAAAATATCAATACCACAAATAATCAAATTCAAGATAGTGAATCGCGGTTAGCCCAAGCAACTCAACGCCTGCAAAAGCTAGAAGCTGATTTAGCCGTGGCGCAACGTAACTACGAAGAACGACAAATCGCCACAGTCGCTAGGTTGCGTTATCTCCAGCGATCGCACGCTAGTCAAGGCTGGGCAGTTTTAATGCAAAGCCAAAATATCAGTGACTTTATCAGCCGTCGTCATCAATTAAAGTTAGTCTATCAAGCAGACCAGAAAATTTTAGCTAAACTCAATGTCCAAGCACTACAAATTAATCAGCAAAAAACTGATGTAGAACAACAAAAAAATGAAATTGCCTTAATTCGTCAGCAATTACTCTTACAAAAAGCCGATTATCAAGCTCAAGCGCAGTCACAAGCAGAATTACTTCAACGGTTAAATAGCGATCGCCTCGCTCTAGAAGCAGCCGAAAATCAATTAGCAAAAGACTCCCAAAATTTAGAAAACTTAATTCAAGAAAAAGTCGCCGCCTTAGAAGGACGCAGCAAAACCAACAGCCGCAATAGTGTGATCATTCGCGGTACAGGTGTGTTTGCCTATCCCAGCAATGCACCTACTAGCAGTCCCTTTGGCTGGCGGATACACCCAATTCTCGGCTATCGTCGCTTTCATGCAGGTTTGGATTTTGCGGCTAGTTATGGTAGTACAATTCGCGCCGCCGATTCTGGAACTGTCATTTTTGCCGGATGGTATGGTGGCTATGGTAGAGCCGTAATTATTGACCACGGTAACGGATTGACTACACTCTACGGACATAGTAGCGAATTGTTTGTTTCGGAAGGACAGGGAGTACAGCGCGGACAAGCGATCGCGGCTGTTGGTTCCACAGGCTTTTCTACCGGGCCACACCTGCATTTTGAGGTGCGTCGCCGTGGTACACCCATCAATCCGGCTGATTTTCTTTAATGGTCTACAAACTTGATCACAACTATGCTATAATCCAGAAGACTAAGGGCGCGTGGCTCAGTGGATAGAGCAACAGATTCCGGTTCTGTGGGTCGGGGGTTCAAATCCCTCCGCGCTCGTTTTGTAAATTAACTTATTATTTGTCCGCATTGAAGAATTGTAGATCATAACTACACCTCTGCTTCTGTTCGCTGAACGACTTGTACCGATCAAATTCGAGGCGCTACTTACATATCTGTATCATTTTTCCAGTCAAATGGTACAAAGTCAGACATATTCACTTTTGCAATCAAGTAAATAATACCAATTTAAGAAAAGAATGCGACAGATAGAAATTAGGAAAGTCTTACTGGAGCTATATTTCTTAATTGCGTTAGCGAGCCTGCGATAGCGAAGCGTTAGCGAGGAACGAGCGTCGCGTCATTGCGAATTGCGAATTGGTAGAATTTTTCTAAACTCAGATTCCGCAGATATTAAGGCGGATTTAATATCTGCGGAATCTAGCTTTTATCTATCGAGAGTGATTCAAGAAAGTTATTGCAAATTCTGAATTCTAACTCCTGAATTCTGTTGTAAATGTTCAACAGCCCAGTCGTGCATTGCATAAAGGATCGGTTTCAGACTTTCCCCCAAAGTTGTGAGTGAATATTCTACTTTGGGAGGGATTTCAGCATAAACTTGTCGATGTACTATCCCATCTTCTTCCATTTCTCTGAGTTGCTGAGTCAACATTTTTTGTGTGATTCCCGGTAAACTGCGTTGCAATTCACCAAACCGTTTGACACCAGTTATTAATTCTCGAATAATTAAAACCTTCCAGCGTCCACCAATTACTTTGAGGGTAGTTTCCACCTCACAAGTTAACCTGCGATCGCTTTCTGCTTCTGCTTTCATAATAATTTTTTAGTCAGTAATTATATATAGTCATCCTAAATGATTTACAAACATCACCCGTCCTTGTATTTCTTATCTCATTTACTCACAAAAAATCAAACCAGACTCCCATAATCCCAAGCATCTGCAAAAAAATCACGTTCGCACAGCATAGCGTAACGGTAAGTTGAATGAACCAAAGCATGATTTGTGGCGTAGTTATCCACTAAACTTTCTAATTGCTGAGTTAGTGGTTGAAAATCTGCACTGCTGTAAGTCCGAATCCAATCTGCATATTGATGATGGGGAATACCATGACAAGCTAACTGTTCCCCCAAAAAAGCATATAAACGCATACAAGGTGACATCGCCGCCGCCGTTATCCCAACGTCACTACTCCAAGCTGTAGCCAACAAAAAATCTGTGTAACGGCGGGTAGCAGCGCCTGGTTCTACAGAGTGTAAATTAACTCCCCACTTGGCTGCATAGCTTTGATGTAGTTTTAACTCGGCTAAAACTCCACCGACTAAATTGTGAAATATATTAAAACCTTTCCAGTCTGGTGCTTTAGCTGCGGCGATGCTGTAAGCACGGGCGAAAGCTTCTAAGAAAAAAGCATCTTGTCCCACATAGTAAGCAAATTTAGACCCTTCAAGTGTACCATCAGCGATACCTTGTACAAAAGGATGCTCTAGACAAGCTTGCCCTAAATCTTGATTTGCTGCCCATAATTCATGAGATAAAGTCATTGGTCATTTTCCAGCCTACACCCTTACACCCAGTTACCACAGAAAATCTTTGTGAGAAGTCCATATAGTAAAAGAGGCAGATATATCTTTTGCCTCCGGTTAGACTGCTTAAAGCAGTTCAGTAATATTTCCAAAACTGATTTTGACACGTATGTATGTAATTTGCAATGCTTATGCAACACTGAGTTAAATTTCATCACAGGTTACAGGTGATGGATGATCTGTGGATGACCTAAATTACAACACTTTTACCAAAAGATTTGCTTTGTAAACAAACCTAGGAGAGACATAATTAATACTATGCCTCTCCTAGTTTCAGAGTATTGATGTCCCTCACACTAGCGGTTCGGAACTCTGGAAGATTTGGACAAACTTTAGTCAAACCGAACTCTGTGTAGCTTGTTTTTTAGTCGCTCTACTACCAACCAGCACTAGCTGTGTCTCTGGACAAGCTGTTGTGCTTTGACGCTCTGTTAATTACAGTTGCGAGTAATCTTTGATTTGCAAAGTCAGGACTTGTGGACAATTAAAAATTAAAAACCACAAATTGGATTTTTAATTTTTAATTTCTCCATTGCTAGTCTTAATTTGTGGTTTGCGCTGCTAACATCTGCTTCAGCTTTTCTAGTTCAGATGCCCAACGGGGATCTGGACGAATTGCATCTGAGTCTGTTGTGCTAGTAGTTTCACGTCCACCACCGCCGCGTTTAGACTTCTTAGAACCTTTGTCACGACGATTGCTTTCTTTGTTGCTGCTAGGAGTGGGGTTGCTGGCAGCTTTTGGCGCTGGTTCTTCGCCTTCATCACCCTTGGTACGGGGCAATGCTTTTTCTAGCTTAATGGGGGTATCTTTGAACAACTGACCATTATATTTTTCAATAATTTGATCAGCTTGTTCGTCATTGTTGACGGTTAAGAAACCAAAACCACGACATTTACCAGTTTTCCGGTCTTTGATTAATTTCGTGGTGACAGCATCACCCTCGGCGGCAAAAACCGCTTGTAAGTCTTGGCGATCTATTTCTTCTTTTGGCAAATTGCCTATGTATAGGCGAACGGACATGAACTATACCTCCAGAGTTTAATGAACGAAGCAAGGCAAGAGAACAATCACTTGGTTTTGGCTGTTAATTAAATAGATGCTTTTGATTAAATTTGCCATCAACCAATTTTTTTTACTCCAAACTGTCAACTTATACAATACAGTTTTTCGTTTGGATAAAGCTTGTATATTACGAAAGCGCATACAACGCTCAGTTAATACCACCTTAATTCTAAAATTTGTAAATTTATTAGCCTACTGTCTGCCACAGTAAACATTTTTTTTGATGTCCTTGCCCGCAGAATTCAACACCATTCCTTACATTATCACGGTATCTTCTACGTAGCTAGTTCAGAACACACATTTCCGATTATATTGCGAATCGATAGTAACATAAAATACATTTTTTTCTCAAGGGCGAATATCAGAAACAAAAACCAGCCATTGGCTGGTCTAGCTGCTGCTGTGTTGGGAGGATAAAAGAGGCATTGGCGCAAGCATCTAACAACAATTACTTAGGCGGAATGCTAAGTTATGTTGGTTGTTAAATATATTGTTAATAAATGTAACACTTGTAAAGAAATGTTGCAAGTTTTGTCATTAGTCATTTGTGATTTTTCCCGACTCCCAACGCCCTCAATTTTGACTAGCCCATGAGAAAAATATAAGCACCCCAAGCTTGGGCGGCTACGGCTAAGATGGTAGACCAAATGGGATGAGGGCTATGAATAGTGGTTCCTGTTTGAGTTTGGACGGTGTGGATATCCAGCCAGGGTGTTGCGCCGCGTCTGAACCAGCCTGTGACGGTAATTTGTCTACCAATCAAATCTTGCAGTTGGGTTTTCTGCCCCAAGCATAGCCAAGGAACGTGGTGTAACTTCACTAAACCTGTGCTGGATTGTAAGATTAAGTCTTGGGCAAGAGCGTTGGCTGTACCGGGACGACCTAGTAATTTGCCTGCCAGACAGACACTAGTGCTATCAATGGGGATGGCAGATGGATTGGCTAATAAGTTCGGTAAACTTTGATCAGTTTGCCCTGTTGCAGTTTTGAGATTCGGGAAAAAACTATTCATCCGAATGACCAAGCCAATGCTAAAACCAATCAGTAAGCAACCACTGACAAAGTTCCAATCTTCATAAATCCATTTCAAGTTTAAAAATTTCAGGCTAAAAGCTGTTTGCCAACTCATCCAAATCAACCCCGCAAAGCCAAAACCCACGGGAATGCCTAAAAAGGGAGAGATTTGCAGTAAGAATGATTGGCGTGTAGTTTTAATAAACTGTTCGCTGCTGAGATGTAGTTCGGTTTCTATGTGCCAGTGACGGGCGATTTGACACAGCCATTGAATGCGTTGACCGATGGGTGGATGGCTATTATTAATGGCTAACCAGTGACGATAGGGATTGAGATAATCCCAGAACAAGGCTGATTCAAAGGGGATATGGCCAGCAATGCTACCCAAAGTTAAACTTTGTTGATAGCTAACAGGCATGAGCAGATTCAAACTTTCGAGCTGACAATTTGTGTGTTGTACTTGTTGAATGTCATGTGCAGTACCGATCGCAATTTTTAAGAAAGCCCGAATTAAGGCGTTAGGATTACCAGTGATTTCGGCTGCGAGGCGATCGCTATAATAATGACGTGAGCGCGACAACCATAAAGCTGTCCCAGTCAATAAACACCAGATTCCATAAGTCAGACTGGAAAATATATTAAACGGCCACTGCCAAAAACCAGGAGGAACATTGTTTCCCCACTGAGATATTAGCTGATATAAACGATAAATCGGCAAAGTCACCAGCAATACCAATGACATCACTAAATAATCACCGTGGGCAATGTGTCCCAATTGAGTAGCATAAATCACGGCAATTTCATCATCTGCCAGTTGATTTAATAGCCCTTGACTGACGACAATTCGGGCATTACGGGGCAGATTGCCATAAGTGAAAGCAATGGGTGTATTGATGGGGATAATTCGCAGATGGGGTAATTGCCAACGTTTTTGCTGACAGTAACGTTGCAGAACTCTGGCTGTTTCTCGGCTGCGGCTGTGTAAGATATCTTTGGATAGGGGTTGCTGACTACAAAACCGCCCTAGTAACCAATCAAGTAACCAAGGGGAAACCGCACTGGCGATCATCAAAATGCCAATTACTACTAGCTTGGGGTCGCGGTAGAAAAACTGCAATGGTTCCAAATACGGCAACTTGTCTAAAATTAAATTTACCGAGACCATTGCTGACTTGAAAAAGAAGTCTATCACCCAAAACAAAGCCACAAGACTTCCCAGGGCTTTTAAGCGTAAGGGCAGTAATTTCGGTTTACGTAGAGGTTGCCAGACTTTGGCGCGTTTTGCTTGTCGCCAGTAAATATTTAATCGCTGAGTTGGTGTATATTCAGCCGATTCTATAAATTGATTTTGTGATCCGACAGGTGTTTCGATAAAAGTATTTTGATAATTCCCTGATTGTGCGGTTTTTTCCAGCACAGGCTGTTGGACTCGTCTGGATGACACCGCCGATGAATTGCCGGAGTTTGTCGGTTGTTTTGATGTTTGTGAAGATACTTTTGTTGTTTTTTTACGTTTTGTTAAATGTGTCAGAGCGCGTTCAGCCCACTCTTGAACTTGGGGATTTTGGCTATCTCTGAGAGTTTGACACAAAGCGATCGCCTTGCGGGCTTCACCAGTCCGGGCATAAGCCATAACTAACCCCACACGAGCTTGTAAGCTAGTAGTGCTATTGCCTTTACTACTAGCCACAGGTTCGAGTTGAGCGATCGCTGTTTGGTAATCTCCCTGCTTGAGGGCAGTTAAACCAGCCTCCAAAGATGATTCAGCGCGTGAAGGCATAGAATTTCTGGCACTCCAATCTCTGCTAACTGACAGAATAAGGTAAAAGGAAAAAGGCAAAAGGCAAAAGGCAAAAGAAAGAAGAACAAAATTGCTCGCTAGTCACTAGACTGCTGCGCTTGAGATATGTGAATTATCTTTTTACTTTTCACTTTTGACTTTGAATCCACGGTGATATAACAACGCGACCCCGCGATGCCGTGGACATCAACTATACCCGATAAATAGGAATCAGGAGTCAGAATCTAGAACTCAGGAGTCAGAAGTCAGGAGTCAGAATGAATTTATTCTGAATTCTGGATTCTGACTTCTGGATTCTGTTTCAAGATTCCACTGATGATTGACCATAAAATACCGGGGCGATCGCGCTTAATTTTAAATCTGGATGGTCTTCTAGTAACTGATGGCAATTCCATTCATTGCGGAATAGTAACACTGGCCGATCCATACTGTCTTTGACTGTGGTGGTGTTAAATAAACGTCCCACCTTGTTCAAAGCTTCCCAACCACCTTCTACCCAACGGGCGACGCTGTAGGGTAATAAATCGAGAATTGTTTCTACGCCATACTCGTTCTGTAGGCGAAACTGCACCACTTCAAATTGCAACTGACCCACCGCCGCCAAAATTGGTTCGCGTTTAGCTTCATCAGTTGAGTACATAATCTGCACAGCACCTTCTTCGCGCAATTCCGAAATCCCTTTTTGAAATTGCTTAAACTTTGAGGGGTTGGGGTTTCTGAGGGTGGCAAACAGTTCTGGTGAAAAATATGGAATCCCCTCGTATTCCAACTTCTGCCCTGTGTAAATGGTATCGCCGATCGCAAACACGCCGGGATTGTTTAAGCCGATGACATCACCTGGATATGCGACATCAATCGATTCCCGTTCTTGGGCAAAGAGTTTTTGCGGACGCGATAAACGTACGGCTTTGCCTGTGCGGGCGTGATTGACTGTCATATCTTTTTCAAATCTGCCAGTGCAGACCCGGACAAATGCGATGCGATCGCGGTGTTTCGGGTCCATGTTGGCTTGCAATTTGAACACAAAACCCGAAAACTCAGGATATGTGGGCGGAACTTCCCCGACGCTGCTATTGTGAACACCTGGTTTTAAGGCATAGTCGAGAAAAGACTTGAGGAATAACTCTACGCCAAAGTTGGTCATGGCGCTACCAAAGAACACTGGGGTCATTTGGCCTTGATGCACTAATTCCAAATCTAATTCCGGGCCGACTCCCTCTAACAGTTCCAAATCATTTTTCAGTTGGTGGTACAAGTCTTCTTCTAGCAGCTGTTCAATTTTGGCATCACCCAAATCAACAACAGTATCACGGGCTTCTTTGCTACCGTGGGCGCTGCGTTCAAACAAGTGAATTTGTTGTTGCTGACGATCAAAAACACCCTTAAAGCGATCGCCCATCCCAATCGGCCAATTCACAGCATAAGTCTGCAACCCTAGTTCCTGTTCAATTTCATCTAACAGTTCTAAAGGTTCTCTACCCGGACGGTCGAGTTTATTTACAAAGGTGAAAATCGGCAAACCCCGCAATTTACACACTTCAAATAATTTACGGGTTTGCGGTTCCAAACCTTTCGCCGCATCAATTAACATCACCGCATTATCAGCAGCAGCCAGAGTCCGGTAAGTATCTTCGCTAAAATCTTGGTGTCCAGGGGTATCTAATAAATTAATCTGACAGTTTTGGTACTCAAACTGTAAAACCGTCGAAGTAATCGAAATACCCCTTTGCTGTTCCATCGCCATCCAGTCGGAAGTAGCCTTGCGCTGCGCCCGTCGTGCTTTCACCGCACCAGCTTCGTGAATTGCACCTCCGTACAACAGTAGCTTTTCTGTCAGCGTCGTTTTCCCCGCGTCAGGGTGCGAAATAATCGCAAAATTGCGTCGCTGTTCTACGGCTTGATGAAGTTCTGACTGAATTTCAGTTGACATAATTGACCTAAATGTATTGCTTACCCTTGTTACTTTACTTAACTTAATTTTTCTCTACTTTAGTAAGTCTTTTAATCTTAAAACAACGAGGCTCGTGATAGGGTCAAAAAGTGCTGAGTGCTGAGTGCTGAGTGAGAGTAGACAAGGTAGAGGGGGTAGACAAGGTAGACAAGGTAGAAAGATTGCTCCCTTCCCTTGCCCCCCTCCTTCCCTTGTCCCCCTTGTCCCCCTTGTCTACCTTGTCCCCCTTGTCCCCTAACCTCTAACCCCTCAAAGGAAAAAAGTATGTACGACCCAGATAAACGCAAGATTTTTTCTGCCTTGTGTCACGCAGCGATTTTCTTCAGTACGCTTTTTATGTCTGTGGGGATACCGATCGCTATGTTATTCATTGCTAATGATCCGGTAGTCCTAGAAAATGCCAAAGAATCTATTAATTTTCACCTGAATGTTTGGATTTATGGAATTATTATTACAGCATTGCTCTGGTTAACTTTTGGTTTGTTATTCCCTCTAGTATTCCTCGGATATGCGCTGCATTGGGGATTAACAATTTGGGCGATCGCCAGTGTGCTTACCAAGCCAGATAAACCCTTCCGCTATCCCTTCATTTTCCGTGTTCTATAACACAGTCAGGGTAATTGCTAATAAAAACTTGAACATTGTTAACAAAGAAATTCGCAAAACTTTCTGCGGTTTAATGTTTTTAGATCAGAATTAAAAATTAATAATCTTTCTGCCCAAACTGTTAGCTAGATGAAGTAGCAACCAAGTTGTAGAATACAAAATTGCCCTACAGCTTCATCAAGAGTAGGGCAAAGGACAGTTAAGCACTGTTTGTAGTCTGTCTGACAGTAGTAGAGTTTTTCTCTACTTTTGTGCCGCTTTGACTTGTGTCCATTACATCGTTTCCTTGACAAAAACTATGTTTCCCATACAACGTCCCCGTCGTTTGCGTAGCCACCCCCAACTGCGTCGGATGGTACGTGAAACCATCCTGACAACCAACGATTTAATTTACCCCCTGTTTGCTGTACCAGGTGAAGGAATTGCCAAGGAAGTTAAATCTATGCCGGGAGTCTACCAATTATCGGTAGACAAAATTGTGGAAGAAGCCAAAGAAGTTTATGACTTAGGCATTCCCGCCATTATTTTATTTGGCATTCCCGAAGATAAAGACGTTGATGCTACTGGTGCTTGGCATGATTGCGGAATTGTCCAAAAAGCTGCCACTGCGGTAAAAACGGCAGTTCCCGACCTGATTGTCATTGTTGATACCTGCTTGTGTGAATACACCAGTCATGGTCATTGCGGTTACTTACAAGTGGGTGATTTAACCGGACGAGTCCTCAACGACCCCACCTTGGAATTGCTCAAGAAAACCGCCGTTTCGCAAGCCAAAGCTGGTGCAGATATTATCGCGCCTTCAGGGATGATGGATGGTTTTGTCCACGCAATTCGGACTGCATTAGACGAAGCCGGATTCCAAGATACACCCATTTTGTCTTATGCTGCTAAGTATGCTTCGGCTTATTATGGGCCTTTCCGCGATGCGGCTGAGTCCACACCCCAATTTGGCGACAGAAGAACTTATCAAATGGACCCTGGAAATAGTCGGGAAGCCATTAAAGAAATTGAATTAGATATTGCTGAAGGTGCGGATATGCTCATGGTTAAGCCTGCATTGGCTTACATGGATATTATCTGGCGGGTGAAGGAAGCAAGTAACTTACCTGTTGCAGCTTACAACGTTTCCGGTGAATATTCCATGATTAAAGCTGCCGCTTTGAATGGCTGGATAGATGAAGAGCGTGTAGTTATGGAAACTTTAACTGGCTTTAAGCGTGCCGGTGCAGACTTGATTTTAACTTACCATGCCAAAGATGCAGCTAGATGGTTGCGGTAAGTGTCTTTTCTGAGTTATGTAGAAATCTCACGCCAAAATGCAAAGGCGCAAAGTATTTCTTTGTGTTTTGGTGTTTGGGCGTGGGATTATTTTTTGGGTATTTAATCTCCATTCTCAATATAGCGACTTTCACTTGAGCAGAATACAAATTCATCCGCGTTTATCTGCGTCTATCTGCGGTTAATTATTTTTCTTGTACTTCACTGATTCGAGAACCGCTATCTTGTTGTTTACGATTAATTAACTAACCTAAACGACAGCCATTATCTATATATTCTTGCATTTTATTTTGACTTTTCTTTAAACTGTCATTGGGGGATAATATCTCAATCACAAAATCAGGATATAAAGGAATGAATCTTTCTTTTTGTTCTTGAGTCAGTGCATCCCAACGAGATTTTTCTATCCAAGAAACATCATTCTTACAATAACTTGCAGCATCAAGCCTTAACTCAAAAGTCTCAGGAGTATTTGAGCATCATGATTGTCAATATACTCTCAATGGTGATGCGTAAATGCAGCTAGCCATAGATATTAGGACTAATATTTGATTTTTGAAATGTACGTAGGATGTGTTATCGGCGAGAGTACGGCATCTAGCACCAAGTTTTGGATGCGTTACGGCTTACGCCTAACACACCCTACACATACGACTCAAAAGCAATGACTAATTAAAAAACATTAAACTCTATGATAAGAATTCAACAATTGCTGATTTCAGTATCATGAGGATGGTATAAAAAAATTATCAATATACTTTTAAGCAATTACTAATCGCAACCATAGCAAAATCGTTATGAAATTTAATTATCTATTAACACCCGCACTGATTGGCGTTTCAGTTGCTATTGTGCAACCGCAGGCTGTAGCCCTTTCTTCAACGGAAGTTAGCAAAATTGCGAAAGCAATGACGGTGCTGATTGAAAATCAAAATGGTTCTGGTTCTGGGGTTATTGTTCGTCGTGAGGGTGATACTTACACGGTATTAACTGCTAAACACGTCGTCGAAAATCCAGATAAATATGCAGTTATCACGCCTGATGATAGCCGTTATGAGTTAAAGTACGACACGGTGAAAAAGTTACCAGGAGTAGATTTAGCTATTGGGCAGTTTAGCAGTAGTAAAACTTATCCTGTGGCGAAGTTAGGCAACTCTGATGACATTAGTGAAGGTGCAACATCTTATGTGGCGGGGTTTCCTCAGCCCAGCGCGGCAATTTCTGTCTCAATTTACAATTTTGTGGAAGGGCGGATCACGGCTAATGCTTCCAAAGCCCTGCGGGATGGTTATGCTTTAGTTTACAATAACGACACGCTACCGGGAATGAGTGGCGGCCCGGTGCTGAATGACAAAGGTGAATTAGTGGGGATTCACGGTAGAGGTGACACCGCCGAAAATTATCAAATTTCTGATAAAAATCCCGATGTAATTATCAAAACTGGGTTTAATTTGGGGATTCCAATTAATACTTTTTTGCGAACTTTACCAAAAGCTGAGGTGGGTGCTGTCAGTCAGCCTACGCCCACCGCACCAAAGGCAGATGATTTTTATATTCAGGGCGGAGATAAGTATAAAAAAGGTGATTATCCAGGAGCGATAGAAGCTTACAATCAAGCTATTCGCCTGAATCCTCAGTATTCTTATGCTTACAATGATCGGGGAAATGCGCGTTATTATTTGGGTGATAAACAAGGCGCTCTGAAAGATTACAACCAAGCTTTAAAAATTAATCCTGAATATGCTTTTGCTTATTACAATCGTGGCAATATTCTGTATGATTTTGATGATAAGCGGGGGGCGCTGGCTGATTATAACCAAGCTTTGAAACTGAATCCTAATTATTCTTCTGCTTATAATAATCGTGGTAATGCCCACTATGCTTTGGGAGATAAGCAAAAGGCCTTGGCTGATTATAATCAAGCCATTAAAGTTGACCCAGGGAATGCGGAAGCTTATTACAATCGTGGGAATACTCGCGCGAGTTTAGGTGATAAGCAAGGGGCAATAACTGATTACAATCAAGCGATTAAAATTAACCCTAACTATGTTTTTGCCTATAATAACCGTGGTAATACTCGCTATGATTTAGGTGATTATCAAGGCGCGATCGCAGATTATTCCCAAGCTGTGAAAATCAACCCGAATCATTCTTCAGCTTACAACGGTAGGGGCAATTCTCGTTATTATTTAGGTGATAAGCAAGGGGCAATTACTGATTACACTTTAGCTTTAAAAGCTAGTCCGAATAATGCCGAAGCTTATTATAACAGAGGAAATGCTCGCTCTGATTTGAAAGATTTACCAGCAGCGATCGCAGATTATAACCAAGCAATTAAACTCAATGCTAATTATTCGTCTGCTTACAACGGCAGAGGTAACGCCTTTTATTATTTAGGTGAAAAGCAAAAGGCACTTGCAGATTATAGCCAAGCCATCAAAATCGATACCAATAATTCCGAAGCTTATTATAATCGCGGCAATGTTTATTTTGATTTAGGCAATAAGCAAGGCGCGATCGCAGACTATACCCAAGCAATTAAAATTAATCCCAATTATGCCTACGCCTACAATAATCGTGGTAATGCTAAGTATGATATTAATGATTTGCAGGGAGCATTGACCGATTACAATCAAGCCTTGAAAATTATCCCGAATTATACCTTTGCTTACTACAATCGCGGCAACGTTTACAGAAACTTGGGAGACTTAGAAGGTGCGATCGCTGATTATAGTAGAGCGATTAATATTGATGCTAACTATGCCCAAGCTTACCATAACCGGGGTTTGGCTCGGTATGATTTAGGCGAAATACCAGCAAGTATCACTGATTTGGAAACGGCAGCGAATTTGTATAAAATGCAAGGAAACACAGCCGCTTATCAGCAAGTATTAGAACTAATTAGAAAAAATCAGCGTTAGCAAGGAAATAACAATGAGCATAGATCAAATGGCGCACTATCAGCGTAAACTTGCGTATGAGATGGATTCATGGGATCTATACGTTGCCCTCAACAAAGGACAGACGATAACCGTTGTTGATGGCCGTTCAGCAGATGCTTTTGCTGAAGAACATATTCCAGGCGCGTTGAACCTACCACACAAAGAAATCTGTTTCAATTCAACTGAGATGCTGGATAAGTCAAGACTTTATGTTTGCTATTGCGACGGTATTGGCTGTAACGCCTCGACTAAAACAGCACTTAAATTATTGACTTTGGGTTTTGAAGTCCGGGAACTGATTGGTGGCCTTGATTGGTGGAAACGTGATGGCTACGCTACTGAAGGTAAGAAAGCCCAGCTTGGTACGACGATAAATTGTGGCTGCTAATACCAATTCGTAATTCGCAATTCGCAATTAAGAAATCTAGCTCCAGTCAGACTTTCCTGATTTCTATCTGTCGCATTCTTTTCTTAAATTTGTATAAGTTAGTCGCAAGTTGATAGGGGCTAGAGGAATGGGAATCTTTGATTACTGTGAGCTACATCTGTCAGGAGTAGGAAGTGGGGAAGGGAACAAGGAGGAAATGATTGTAATTTCTCCTCTTCACTCTGCACCCTTGCACCCTATCCCCTTCACAAACAGCCATCTGATGCCAGAATAAACTAAAGAATTGTGGTGAAGTCACTCTCATGCAATCAGCAAACAAACTACCACGATGGTTAAGTTATGGCTTGGCGTTTCCGCTAGTCATTCTCAACGGTTGGTTATTAATCCAGGTTGTCAAGTATTTTCAACCCTTGGTGAGTGTAGTTGCGATCGCTATATTGTTAGCATTTGTCTTAAACTACCCCATCCAGTTCTTTCAAAAACGCGGTGTACCCCGTTACTTGGCAATTGTCGGAGTTTTGCTGTCAGCCGTAGTGATTCTGGGAGGTGTTGGTATCACCTTAGTACCAGTAATTCTGCAACAGCTTAACGAACTAGCGAATATTCTGCCCTCATGGATAGATTCTAGTTTAGAACAATTAGACGCTTTTCAAAGTTGGGCAGCTACCCAACAAATTCCCATTAATTTGCGGGGTTTAGCCTTACAACTGTTAGAAAGATTATCCAATCAATTTCAATCATTCACCGGGAAAATACTGGGTTTTGCCTTTGATACTATCGGAGTTGTACTTAATATCTTAATTGCCGCAGTTTTGACTATTTATTTAATCTTAAATGGTCAAAAACTCTGGGATGGAATTTATCAATGGTTTCCTGAACATATCGGCACTAAAGTTAGACAATTGCTGCGAGAAGATTTTCAAAATTATTTTATCGGTCAGGCAACATTAGGGGCAGTGTTGGCTGTATTGGTGACATTAGCATTTGTCCTCCTCCGCATTCCCCTGGCTTTGTTGTTTGGGATTGCTATCGGCTTTTTCTCACTATTTCCCTTTGGTACAGGGATAGGAATTGGATTAGTTAGCTTATTAGTAGCTTTAGAAAACTTTTGGTTAGGTGTGGAAGTGTTAGGTGTCGCCGTCGCCCTTGACCAAATTAATTCTAATATTGTCGCACCCAGAATTTTAGGTAATTTAACTGGTTTAAATCCTGTGTGGGTAGTGATTTCCTTACTTATAGGTGCAAAATTAGGCGGCGTTTTAGGTTTGTTAATTGCGATTCCGCTTGCTAGTTTTATTAAAGATATTGCCGATAGTTGGCGAGCCGGAGAATTGAGTCAACAAATTGTTACTAATGAAGATGGTGTAAAAACTTCAGCAATGGAAGTAAATCAAGAAAATTACATCAGCAAGATTTAATTAAAACTTACCTTGATAGTTCAGATACCCGATTTATTCAAAAAGTCGGGTATTTTTGAATTTATACCATAATAGTTTCTTAACTTTTAGATAACTCAATATTTACTTATAGGCTAGAGGGAATATGCTAAATTTCTGCCGATATGTACTAGTTTAATTGATTTTTCTACAAACCTCGGCAAAACAACTGAATTTTATGGAATCTAATCAACCATTAAAGATAAATCGTCGCCAATTTTTAGTCCGTTCAGCAGTAACAGCAGGCGGAATTATTGGGACAAATATTGTTTCTAAATCACCTGTTTTTGGTCAAGCACCTGCTATTATTACTGCGGAAAAAATGCGTCCTGGCATACCTTTTGGTGTAGCGAGTGGCGATATTAGCGAAAATAATGTGGTGATTTGGAGTCGGAGCGATCGCCCCGCCAGAATGATTGTAGAATATTCCACTAGCGAATCATTTCGCAATGTGCGGCGCATCCCTGGGCCTGTGGCTTTAGAAACTAGCGACTTTACCGCCCGACTTAACTTAAGAAACTTACCCCAAAATCAACAGATATTTTATCGGGTAATTTTTCAAGATTTAAACTATCGCAATGTTTTCAGCGCCCCAGTTAGCGGTTTTTTCCGCACACCTCCTAAATCTGGGCGAGATATCTGCTTTGTTTGGGGAGGCGACACCGCAGGTCAAGGATGGGGGATAAATCCTGACTTTGGTGGGATGAGAATTTATGAAACCATGCGCCAACTCCAGCCAGACTTTTTCATTCATTCTGGCGATAACATCTATGCTGATGGCCCAATTCAATCTCAAGTAACCCTGGATAATGGCACAATTTGGCGCAACATCACCACACCAGAAAAATCGAAAGTTGCTGAAACTTTAACAGAGTTTCGTGGTAACTATCAATACAACTTGATGGATGAAAATATCAAGCGATTCAATGCCGAAGTGCCACTTTTAGCACAGTGGGACGACCACGAAGTAACGAATAACTGGTATCCTGGCGAAATCCTCAGTAATGTAGGCAGTGATGCTCGCTACACAGTCAAAGATGTTAACTTGTTGGCTGAACGGGCAAGACAAGCATTTTTGGAATATATGCCGATTGAGTATTACGATAATCCAGAAAGAACCAGAATTTACCGTTCCTTTGAGTATGGGTCATTGCTAGACATTTTCATGCTGGATGAACGCACCTATCGAGGGCCAAATTCTCCTAATAATCAGCCAGAACAAAGTCCAGCAACAGATTTTTTAAGCAGAAGACAAGTGCAGTGGCTAAAACGACAATTACTTTCATCCAAAGCCACTTGGAAAGTTATTGCCAGTGATATGCCTTTAGGGCTGATAGTGAGAGATGGTGCGACTGATTTTGAAGCTTGGGCGAATGGCGACGGCCCCGCTTTAGGCAGAGAATTAGAACTAGCAGATTTACTGCGGTTTATCAAAAACAGAAATATTCAGAATGTGGTGTGGTTTACGGCGGATGTTCATTACGCCGCAGCCCACTACTACGACCCCAATAAAGCCCAGTTTCAAGACTTTAAACCTTTCTGGGAGTTTGTCGCCGGGCCACTGAATGCAGGTACATTTGGGCCTAATCAATTAGAAAATACCTTCGGCCCACAGTTAGTATTTCAAAGCTTACCTGCGGGTACAAGAGCAAATCGACCCCCAAGCGAAGGGTTGCAATTCTTCGGCGCAGTCAAAATTAATGCCTCTACCAAAGTGATGACAGTATCTTTGCGGAATTTAGCTGGCGAAGTTGTTTACAGTGTAGATTTACCACCAGAGCAATATTAACTTTAGGGTGGGCAAACTTGCCCACCTAATCTTTTAGAATGGAAATCAAGCCAATCAAACCTTCTTTTATCAAAAAGTCTCAATGGTACAGACCCCATCTAAACCCATGACTTTGGCGGAGTTTCTCAAGCTGCCAGAAACTGAACCTGCTAGTGAATATATTGATGGGCAAATAATTCAAAAACCAATGCCACAAGGTAAGCACAGTACAATTCAAACCGAGTTCTCTACTAATGTCAACGTAGTTCTTAAACCTCGAAAGATTGCACGAGCCTTTTCAGAATTGCGTTGTACATTTGGTGGGCGCTCAATAGTACCAGATGTTTCTGTGTTTACTTGGGAGAGAATTCCCCGCGACGAAAAAGGCGAAATTGCAAATACCTTTTTAATAGTTCCTGACTGGACAATTGAGATTTTGTCACCTGATCAAAACCAAACAAAAGTCACCAAAAATATTTTACATTGCCTCAACTTTGGCACTCAAATGGGTTGGTTAATTGACCCCGGTGAGCAAACTGTCTTTGTTTATCTACCCAAGCAACAACCAGAGGTTTTTGACCTAGCAGAACAAAAACTTCCAGTTCCGTCTTTTGCTAATGAGCTAAATCTGCATCTAGGAACTTTGTTTGACTGGTTATTAGAATAACGAGTATTGTGATGTTTTGAGTGAAAATCCTCTTTATTATCTCAGGACTTACGCACAGTCCACGAAAATACGTAGACGCGATAGCGGCTTGCCGCAGGCTACCACAGAGACACAGAGAAATGAGAGTTTTAGAGGTTTTTGCGTCAGTCTTATATCTGTGTTAAAAAACAACCATAATACACAAATTAATATAAATTTAGCCGAAACAAACATGGTAAAAATAACAAACATCGAAATTAAAACTTCAAAAATCAAAATATCTAACGGTGAGTTACAAATTGATGCTTATTTAGCTGAACCAGCACAAGCAGGAGTCTTTGGTGCTGTTATAGTTTTTCCCGAAATTTTTGGAGTTAATGGTAATATTCGGGATATTACCGAACTCATAGCAACGCAAGGATATGTAGCAGTAGCACCTGCAATGTATCAAAGAATTGCTCCGGGTTTTGAGGTTGACTATAGCCCTAATGATATTGGATATAGCCCAGAAGCTTATCAGCTTGGTTTACAATACTATCAACAAGTAAAGTATCAAGAAATTTTCAGCGATATTCAAGCCACGATCGCCTATCTTAAAACTTTACCCAATGTTAGCGGGAGCAAAATTGGCGCTATTGGTTTTTGCTTTGGCGGCCATGTTGCTTATATGGCTGCAACTTTACCCGATATCAAAGCTACGGCTTCATTTTATGGTGGCGGGATTACCACTTCTAGTTATGGCGAAGAAACTCCCACTATTAATCGCACCTCCTCAATTAAAGGTACTATTTATACATTTTTTGGTAACAGAGATACCCTCATTTCCCAAACAGAAAACGAGCAAATTGAGGCAGAACTAAAAAAACATCAAATAAATCATCGTGTATTTCGATACGATGCAGGACATGGATTTTTCCACGGATTCTTTAAAGATAAGTACCCATTAATAGAACAGCACCCCAGTTACAATCCCGAAGCGGCTCCTCATGCTTGGCAACGTGTTTTAGAACTGTTTCAAAATCATTTAAACTGAGTTTTATGCTAGGCGATCGCATTCTCAGAGAAAAAAGTTGTATTTTGTAAACAAAAGGCTACTAAATCTCGCTGATCTTCTTCAGTCCAAGTGTCACTTTCATCAATAATGGATAAATTTTGCTGAACTAGCTCATTTAAAATTAGGTTTGCTAAACGCAGCCTTTCAGTTGGCGGTAAGTTACGAACAATTTGACTGTATATTTCTTGGGCAGTCTTAGACATAATCAAATCTTTTGCACCTATTTTAAACAAAAGCTAGTGGAGCGATCACCTGTCTGTTGTACTGTGTTGTTTGTTGGGGTATGAGGATTGCGATCGCATCTCATCAATATTTTAGTCTTGCCGCATCACTATTAAAAATTCCCTGCTTTGTGAATGTTGGTTAGGTTGTTACTTAGGGAAGTATAAGTATAAGGTAATGCTTTAGCTGCATATTTTATGCGTAAATAAGGCCCAACCAACCACTCATCACAATCAGGAGTATCTAATGCCGATTCCATTTATCCTTGGTGCAATTGCTCTAGGAACAGCTGCTTATGGAGCTATCAAAGGCACTGAAGGTGTCAGCAATATCAAAGAAGCAAATGATATTGGGAGTCGTTCTCAAAAGCGTCATGAGTCTAGTGTTACTCAACTAAAAGCAGACTGGGAAGCTACTCATAAATTAGCAGAAGAGTATGGTCAATTTCAGATGAATGTCAAAATACACACAATAGGCCGATTTGTAGCTTTTATTGAGCAACTTGGTCAACGTTCCTCTCAGGATATGCAGTTTTTAGAAGGGTTGGATGGAATATCAGTTCAGCAGATACAGCAGTATAAAGCTGACGCTATGGAAGCTGAACATTTTTTTAAAGGTGGTGTTAAGGCAGTCATCGCAGGAGCGGCGGCTGGTCAAGCTGCAACAAGTCTTGCTACATCTGTAGGAGTAGCAAGTACGGGAGCAGCCATTTCAGGGCTAAGTGGTGCAGCTGCTTGGAATGCGACTTTGGCGTGGCTTGGTGGTGGAGCATTAACAGCAGGTGGGGGTGGTATGTTTGTTGGGACTTTTGTACTAGGGGGAATTACAGTTGGGCCTGCCTTAGCAGTTACTGGCTTTGTACTTGCTGGTAAAGGTGAGGAGGCTTTAACAAATGCTCGTGAGTATGAGGCTAAAGTTAACATTGAAATTGCCAAACTTGAAGCAGCTAGAGATTTTTTGGTACAAGTTAGACGACGAATGACTGAGTTAAGCAACTTGGTGGAAAATTTGAATAATCGCGCGATATTCAATCTAGAAGAGTTGGAATCTCTACCTTTTGAGCGCAATAGAGATGCTAGTAAGTTCCAACAGGTAGGGCTTTTAGTGAAAGCACTAGCAGAAATTATGAAAACTCCTGTTTTAGATAGCGAAGGGCAGCTAAATCCTGTTACTGCAACTATCCAAGCTAAATATCGTACTCTTGGAGGCAATTAGAAATGTCAGTAAAGAAAGTTACTACAGCAGTAGTCAAGGAATTTATAAATCCTGCTGAATGCTTACAACAAATGATGTCAGCTTACACGGATTACTTGACAATTGCTGAACAAGAAAAAACAAAGCGTAGAGAAATTGATGCTTGGGAAAAAGAAACAATTACCAAAATTAATGCCCAGCGAGACTTGCTTATGGCGTATTTGGAACGATCTTTTGATGAACGGGCAGAAAATTTTCGCTCTTTATTTGCTGTCGTTGATGGCGCGATCGCATCAGGTAACAATGAACAGTTAGCCCTTGCTTTAAATTCAATCACAGAGATAGCTAAATCTAGTCCATTTAAAGACTTAGCAAATTTAGCTTCCGTCCGTGCTGCACTTAATGACCCTAACCACGAATGGACATTTTAATTTTGCAGCTAAAGTAATTAGAGCTTACATACTATAGCTTTTGTAGAGATGCGACTCATCGTATCTCTATATTTTTATACTTATTTTTTGATGCGCTCAAGTTCTTCGCGCAAAACTCGCCGTAATGTTTCTTCTAAAGGTTCACGGCGCTGCTGAATGTATTCACGCAAAGCATCGTTGATTAAACTTTGATAATTTCCGCCACCTGCTAGGTGAACTTGTTCACGAAACCAAGTTAATATTTTATCATCTAAGCGAATTGTAATTCGAGTTTTACCTGCTGGTGTCGGCTCAATTGCGCCTCGTTTACCTTGGCTAAAATCATAGTCAGTTTCCATTCTTTGCTTCCAATGTTGGATAAGCTTTGTGTGCTTCTGCATAAATCTTTAATGCCGCAGCCATCTGTTGCTGTGCAGTTTCACCCTGTGATTGAAACCAAGCAAAAGTTTCAGGATCTATCTGAACTGTAATTTTTACATTTGAGTTAGGCATTCGTAATTGTGCTTTGGCAAAGAACTCATCTGACAAGGCTGGAATGTCTGAAGTGTCAATATCTTTGTCACTCATAGCATTGATTCTATCCCAATCAGTTCTTGAGGTATTGTTCATAGCGTTTTCTTGTAAAACTCATCCAAGTCAACTAATTTATCTGCGTGCATCCGCGTGCATCGGCGGTTAATTTATCCCTCAAAAATCCTCATCATCAACAAAAAACTCTGCATCCTCTTCCAAGCGATTTTCGCCGGAACCAGCCAACCCCCACAGAGGTTGCAGCACAGCTACCCCAATTACCCCGATCGCAGCACTAAAAGCCAGAACTAAACCGACTGGTATTTGAATTGATTGAAAACTTAAAAACTTTAACGATACTGGTGTGGCATTTTGAACTGAAAGAATTGCGATCGCCACTATCCAAACAGCTATAACAACAGATATTAACAAATTAGAAATTGTCTTCATAAAAAATTACAAATCAAAACAAATGAACACAGACATTGATAAATCTTTATCTGTGTTCATCTGCGGTGGAAACTCTTATCCTAATTTAGCAATCGCACTCTCCATTACTTGCGCGATTTGGGAGAGTTTTTCGGGGCTGTGGGTTTCCATATAAACGCGCACCAGTGGTTCTGTTCCCGAAGGACGCAGTAACACCCAGCTACCTTCTTCTAGGTAAAGTTTAATGCCATCTTTCCGCCCGACTTCTTTGACTTTAATTCCCGCCACGTCTGAAGGGGGATTGTGGGTGTAGGAGTCGATAACGGCGGTTTTGTGGGCTTCGGTGAGGTGTAAGTCCAAACGATTGTTATACAAGGGGCCGTCAGCTTCGGCGATCGCTTCTTTGACAAGTTGACTCAGGGGTTTACCTTCGTAGGCGATCGCTTCGGCAACTAGCATATCTGCCAAAACACCATCTTTTTCGGGAATATGCCCAATGACGCTTAAACCACCTGATTCTTCACCGCCAATCAAAACGGTGGTTTCTCGCATTTTTTCACCGATGTATTTAAAGCCTACGGCTGTCTCATAAATTGGCAAACCATATTTAGCCGCCAAATTATCTAATAGGTGAGTTGTGGCGACAGTGCGGACAATTGCGCCGCTTTTGCCTTTATTTTTAATTAAATGCCTTGCTAACACCAACAACACAGTGTTAGGGGTGAGAACATTACCTTGTTCATCAACGATACCAAAGCGATCGCTATCGCCATCGGTTGCCAAACCTAAATCAGCGTGGTCGCGGCGTACAGCTTCTACTAACTCTTCTAGTTGTTCGCCTTTGGGTTCTGGCATTCCACCGCCAAATAATACATCTCGCCAAGTGTGGAAACTTTCTAATTCCACGCCACTTTGTTGCAAAACTTCATCTAAATAACCGCGAGATGTCGAATAAAGCGCATCATATTTAACTTTTAAATGGGCGCTTTTGATGCGTTCTACATCCAACAATGTGTAGATAAATTGCAAATAATCGGGTTTGGGGTCAAAAATAGAAATTGACCCGCTAGGGTTGTTACTAGGCAGATCATCCGCAGCACTTTCAATATTTGCCACAATAGTATCAGTGATTTCTGGAGTGGCAGGCCCGGCATAATCGGGGATATATTTAATTCCACAATATGGTGCAGGGTTATGGCTTGCTGTAAACATTAACGCCCCCGCCGAATTTAAGTGACGGGCGTTATAAGCAATTACTGGTGTGGGGCAATCTCGATCAGTAATTTTCACTGTCCAACCCAAATCTGCTAGGACTTGGGCGGCTGTGCGGGCAAACTGATCAGCTAAAAACCGCGTATCGTAAGCAATGAGAACTGGTCTATCTTTTGTGTAGGCTGTTTCGAGGTAACTTGCGATCGCTCTAGTGACTTTCCGCACATTGGGGAAAGTAAAATCATCAGCAATAATCCCTCGCCAACCATCAGTACCAAACTTGATTTTGCTGGAATTGCTAGTAACGCTCATTGTTGCCAATTTCTCCCGTCCATCTTCAGTAGTCTATTACGAAGCTTCCCGCAAAGCGTGCCTAGCCGCAAGTATCAAAAGAAGTTATGAGCAGCCAATTATGCTCAAATTTCTGCCCATTGTATTTTTTCTCACTGCTTGTTAGCGATGTCAACCCCCGACCGACCTTTTGTCAGTTATCACCTTTGGTCTTTAATTGCCCCAGCAATAGGACAAGAACGCTGGCATTGTCAGATGCGACGTGGGTTTATTAAAGCACGTCAACATGAACCCCAAGTTAAAGCACTGTTAACAAAGGCTACGGCACCGCAGCGGATTGGTATACTCGCCCAAAAAGGCGTTTATGAGTTTCATCATAATCGACATTTGTTAAATAAAGCAGACGGTGTAGAAAAAGTTGCACAGTTGTTAAAACTCAACAATACTAGCTCGCAAGTGCAGCAGCGCGTTCTACAAATTTTGAAAAAGTATCAAAATGCGCCTCTATTGAGAGGCAAAAATATTCTGCAATTAACTTCAGGTGATGAAGGTTTTCCCAAGCCGATTTTGATTGAACAAGGCGACTATTGTTTTCGCTTATATGCAGCTATGGACTGCATTTTTATTGATGGCGATCGCACTTTACATATTTTAGATTTCAAAACTGGTAAATCCGCTTTTGACCAACGACAAGCATTAGTTTATTTATTAGCGGTGCGTTATCTTTATCCTGGTAGACAAGCAGTCGCATCATTTTATAATTTAGAACTCGGTAAAAAATCTGATTTAATTAAAATCACAAACCATGAGTTTGAAAATTTAAAATCTGAGTTAGCGATAATTGCTCATCAACATCAAGCTGATTTACATAAATATCACGAAAAAAACAGTAACTTCAGTAAAATATTCCCTCCAAATCCTGGACAACACTGCCGATTTTGTCCCTTTAATTCAATTTGTGAATTTGCCGCCGTCAGTGCTTATTCTGATGTAGTAGTGCCGATTTGAGGCTAGGGGCTAGGGGCTAGGGGCTAGAGAATTAAATAGTTAACAAACATATCTCTACCTTGTCTACCTTGTCTACCTTGTCTACCTTGTCTCCCTTGTCGAGATCAACCAATCTCTTTAAAATAAGATATATCAATATTGCCAAAATAAATAACCATAGCAATATTAACTTGTTCTAAAATCTTGACAAGCCACTTAATATCACTAGTATTTGCAGACTCATAGTGTTGAAATAAAATTGTTAATCTCTTTTCTAAATAAGGTTTGACTTTAGGACAAATCAAGACTATTTTCAATAATAGTTCCGTTGTGATTAATGTACCTTGATTAGTAATCAAGTCAATCAAATTAAAATGTTGAATTGATAAATGACTTTCTACAATTAAAAAATTCAATAGCTGACTACAAATTCTCATAATTAAGAACTCATCAGGTTTTTGAGCATTAGCTTGTGGCAATGTATTTTTTAATTGTGTATGTAGCTTTTGCTGCCATTGGCGTTTTCCCGAACCGCCAGTAATTGAAGATATGAGATATTCATACAAATTATCTTTAAAATCACTTATAGAATTTACCTTTTGATTAGACTGTAAAAATTTTTGGGCTAACTCTTGGTATGTATAGTTACCTTCGACCTTACCAATCCAATGTTGCAGTGCTGTATGCAGATCGCGATCGCTCAATAATGTAGGATTATTCACAGGCCGTAAAATTCTCTCTGCTTCCTCTACAGAGGCTTTTTTGAGGATCTGATTGCGACGCACTTGATAAGTGACATATTTAGATAAATCAACTTCAAATTGCTTTTGCGCCTGTGCTTGGATTTGCTTAACGCGCCACTGATGTTCAAAGGTAGAATCATCACTAATCAAACAATGTTCATATAAATATGAGTAGCGCCCAATTAAAGAGATTAAAGCTTGAGGTTCAGGAGGCGTATTTTCCTCAATTGTTCTCGTCATCACTTCTACAAATCGCCGCAAAGTTAAATACTGTTCGCTGACGATAAACATTTGAATTAATTCCCGCAACTTCCTAATGTTGCGATAACGAAAACTTGTGGTTCTTGACCTCGTAGGTTCAGTAGCTAATAATTTGATTAATTCAGGAATTGCATAGTGCAGTTGCGGCTGCATGTGCCAGCGATTAATTAAAATATGGCAGCAACGATTAATAAAAAATTTAAACTCATGTACAGCAGTTTTAGATGCTGTAATTTTATCTAAGATTAATAATATTTCTGGTTCAGGATAATCTGCACCTTCAACAAATAAGGCACGACAACGTTCTAGCATTTCATTTGGCGATTTAACTTGTACCAAATGCAATAAATGTTGGTATATTTGTTTTTCTTCAGCATTGGACTGCGAATTATGTGTCAAATATGAAGGTACATAAGATTGTTGACTGGTGGCGACAAGATTACTACCAGCACCCTGCTGTTTGGGAATTTTTTGAGACTTGCGATTTATCCAATCATTCACTGGATTATTACCATTTTAAATTGGGTTGATAAATGCTATGGAATAAAGATTTTATTTGAAAAAACTCAATAAGGCTAGTACGACAAGGTAAAAGTAAAAAGGCTAAAGGAAAAAGTCAAAAGGAAAAAGAAATAATAGTGATAACACAAGCCTTTTAGCAATTCCTTATGGTCTGTTTATTTAAGCCGACCTGTACTAGTTTTTATATTTACCAATATCTTTAGGGAACTTCAGGAAAGTAAATCTCAATCTTATGATTGCTTTAAGACTTCCGCCTTCCGACAACTGGCGGCTGAACTACATATATACAGGAAGACTATCCTAATTATTAATAGCTGTCTTGAGGGTGTATACGGTTTCTGCTATGTGGTTTGACTACAGAACCATATCCTTACTGTTACTGGGAAATATTGGTTTATTTAAGAATTGATGAATTGGGCTGTTAGGAATGGGTGTGGGGGTATGAGGGTGTGGGGGACAAGGGAGGGAAGGGGGACAAGGGAGACAAGGGGAAATTATTGTCATTTCTCCCCTACACCCTGCACCCTTAAACCCCTTCACCCTTTGCATGTACTTCCAGATCAAAAAGGTGGTAATTCTTGAAGAATTGTAAAGCGAATATGATTAATGGCTAAATCACCGATGGGAATATCTTCTTTTGTCAATCTAGTACCTTGACTGCTTAAGGTTTCAAAAGAGATACCTTTGCCAATTTCAATGTGATACCAGCACAAGCCCATAAAAAAGCGGGTGGGGTAAGGGCCTCCATATCCGACATCATCGGGGTTAGATTCCATTGGCAACCAGCCAAAGTTGGGGATATAAAATTCTAACCAGACGTGATTAAAATCGGGTTGTAATGGTACTTTTTGATGTTCGCCATAGGGAGGGCATTTATATCTGCCAACTGTGCGGCAAGGGATACCATTTAAACGGCACAAAGCCAGTAAAACACCCACGTACTCACCGCAAGAACCAACGCCCCGTTCTAAAACTATATCTGGGGTATCAATGTAGGGTTTAATGCCGTAGGACAACTCATCGTACACGTAGTTACGGATACTATACATTTTCCGTAGCAAGTTGGTTTCGGAACCAACGGCATCACGGGCAGCATTGCGGACTATAGAAGTATCCATTGCCAAATCATCGTCATCCACCAAGTAGCGATTTTGAAACTCTGGGGAGAGTTCTGGTAAGTCTTCGGTATCTTTAGGGGTAATGCGATACTTGATTCCTCGTACTTCTAACAAAGCCTTCCAGCCAAATACATGGCGTTCGCCGGGGGCGAGGGCATCAAATTTAAATACTGCTACCCGTTGCCCATCAATGACTTCTTCGGTAAAAGGGATACCAATTGGTTCAACCTGTTTAACTGTTTGGCGTTCGGTTTCGGAGGGTAAGGCGATGCGCCATTCTACATCCGGGAGATACACTTCTTCTAAAGGTGCAATTTCCTCAGCGTAGGACATTTCAATCAGATAGCCATTTGATAGGGCGTAACGCTTATCTGGGTTGTAGTGGTAATAAAGTGGGTGAATGAAAGTCCGATCGCGGTAAGTTAATTCATGATTCGGGTCAGCATTGGGATTATCCCGAATATAAGGTTCCTCAGAAGCATAGGCGACATACAGAGTTTCCTTACCTTCATCATCTCGGTGTACTGCTATGCCTGTGGGTGAATCAAAAGGTGTTAGTACACTAAAATTAACTTCCCCTGTGGCTCGATCCATCGAGTAAACTGTTTGTTCAGTGCGATCGCAAATCCACAGCGTTTCTTGGGTGACTGCCAAATTTTCCACACCCACCCCAGGCGCATAAAATTTCGTAATTTCTTTGCGTGTACTGCGGTCAAAAATCACAATGTAACCCAGCTTTTGACAGCTAACATACACCGTTGATTCCCACACAGCCACACCATTAGCCGTATATGGCAATGTGGCAAAATGTTCTAACCCCCAAGAACCCAGCTTTGATAAATAAATACTGTTGCCACGAGTTACCCAGAGGGTATCTTCCCAAACTGCTAAACCAGTGACATCATTAAATTCCTTAACCTGGTGCGGATTGATGATTTTGCTGTTGTCAGACTCAGGATCAATCTCCAGTAGATGCCCTTTTGTACTGTCAATCGCAATGAGTGTATCTTTGATGAAAGCAATGCCACATAGGGAGGCAGCCGTAAGCGGTCGAATTGTCCTTTGCCCAAACATCTGGCTAGCAGTCTAATTAGGGAGTGCAAAATTTATATTAAGCATATATATTCCACGGTTTAGCACGCCGAGCATTAATTTTGCCATAACCTCCAGACATAACAACAAATTTTTTAGGGTAATAGTTTTTATAAAATGTTTTTTAAAATACTATAAACTACATAAAAATACATAGAATTATCACTTAAACCAAGTTAGCAAATGTCGAGAAACACATTTAAACTTGTACAAGTCATACCATGAGGAATTTGAGATTTTGGATGGAAATTACTGTCTCAGCCTGCCTTGAGGTTAGTCCATCTATGGTGATCATTTTTCCAATTGGTGTGAACAAGAACTTGAATATGACTTTGGTGGATGGTTTTATCGCCATCACTAAATTATGATCGAATTTTGTAACCTTTTCTGTAACCTAAACAATGTCTGCTAATTCTCTGCCTGAAAGTACCCCGATTTGGCATACTTTAGAAGTTGATAAAGCTCTAGACCTGCTGGATAGCAAGGCAGACAGTGGCTTAACACCCCAAGAAGTTGAACAACGGTTGCAAAAATACGGCACCAACGAGTTAGAAGAACATGGTGGTCGTAGTGCTTGGGAAATATTGCTAGATCAGTTCAAGAACATTATGTTGTTGATGCTGATTGCTGTGGCTTTGATCTCTGGGTTTTTGGATTTTACGGCTTGGCAAGCTGGTCAACTCAAGCCAGGAGAAGTACCGTTTAAAGATACCGTGGCAATTATGGCCATTGTGATTTTGAATGGTATTTTGGGTTATGTCCAAGAAAGTCGCGCCGAACAAGCTTTAGCTGCACTTAAAAAGATGTCTTCGCCTTTAGTGCGCGTCCTTCGTAACAAAAAACTATTAGATGTGGCAGCTAAAGAAATCGTCCCAGGAGATATCATGCTGCTGGAAGCGGGAGTGCAGATAGCCGCAGATGGACGCTTAGTTGAACAGTCTAATTTACAAGTGCGAGAATCTGCACTCACAGGTGAAGCAGAAGCTGTCAACAAACAGGCCACTCTTCAACTACCTGAAGATACATCTTTAGGCGATCGCATCAACTTAGTTTTTCAAGGTACGGAAGTTGTTCAAGGACGCGCGAAAGTTCTGGTAACAAACACCGGGATGAAAACCGAACTCGGTAAAATTGCCACCATGTTGCAGTCGGTGGAAAGTGAACCCACACCTTTGCAACAGCGTATGACGCAACTGGGCAACGTCTTAGTTTCTGGTTCCTTGATTTTAGTAGCGATCGTTGTCATTGGTGGTGTCATTCAGGCCAGAGGTTTTAGCAATTTACAAGACCTACTAGAAGTTTCCTTGAGTATGGCGGTGGCGGTAGTACCTGAAGGTTTACCCGCCGTAATTACCGTGACCTTGGCATTAGGAACCCAGCGCATGGTACGCCGCAATGCCTTGATTCGCAAACTGCCAGCCGTGGAAACCTTGGGTTCTGTGACTACCATTTGTTCGGATAAAACAGGTACACTCACCCAAAACAAAATGGTGGTGCAATCAGTATTCACCAACAACAATACTTTTAGGGTCACAGGGGAAGGTTACGCACCTGTAGGTGACTTTCAATTAGACGGTCAAAAAATTTCCGTGGGCGATTTTCGGGAAATTCCGGCTTTATCCGTCGCCTGCGCCGTTTGTAATGACTCAGTATTACAAAAAGAAAAAGGTGAATGGGCAATTTTAGGCGACCCCACCGAAGGCGCATTGGTGACATTAGCAGGTAAAGCTGGGATTGAAAAAGACCAATGGAATAGTAAGTTACCCCGTGTCAGTGAATTTCCCTTCTCTTCCGAACGCAAACGGATGAGTGTGATTACCCAGGTGGAGGAAGTTGCAACTGGGGAAACATCCTTTACCAGTGTAGACCCAGCGATCGCAGGTTTGGTCAACTCTGAACCTTACCTAATGTTTACCAAAGGTTCACCAGAGTTAATTTTGGCACGTTGTACAGAAATTCGTTTGGGTACAAGTACCGCACCACTAACAGAAGAACAACGCAGCAAAATTTTGGCAGCTAATGACCAAATGGCCAGTAAAGGTTTGCGGGTATTAGGCTTTTCCTATAAACCCCTCACCGAAGTTCCCCCAGAAGGCACAGATGAGGAATCTGAGACAAGCTTGGTGTGGTTGGGATTAGTCGGAATGCTGGATGCACCCAGACCGGAAGTTAGGGCAGCTGTGGCAGAATGTCGCCAAGCTGGTATTCGCCCAGTCATGATTACAGGCGACCATCAATTAACAGCCCGTGCGATCGCTATTGATTTAGGCATTGCCCAAGAAGGCGACCGTGTGCTAACTGGTCAAGAATTGCAACGGATGACTGACCAAGAACTAGAACAACAAGTTGATTTAGTCAGCATCTATGCCAGAGTTGCCCCAGAACACAAACTGCGGATCGTCCAAGCATTACAACGCCGTGGTCGATTTGTGGCGATGACTGGCGATGGTGTCAATGATGCCCCAGCCCTCAAACAAGCAGACATCGGCATCGCAATGGGCATCACTGGTACTGATGTGAGTAAAGAAGCCAGCGACATGGTACTGCTGGATGACAACTTTGCCACCATTGTGGCGGCAACTAAAGAAGGTCGAGTAGTTTACACCAACATTCGCCGCTTTATTAAATATATTTTGGGCAGTAACATCGGTGAAGTTCTGACAATTGCGGCTGCACCAATTTTAGGTTTAGGTGGTGTTCCTCTCACACCCTTGCAGATTCTCTGGATGAACTTGGTCACAGATGGTTTACCAGCCTTAGCCTTGGCAGTTGAACCACCAGAACCGGATGTGATGCAGCGTCCGCCCTTCAGCCCCCGCGAAAGCATTTTTGCTAGAGGATTGGGTTCTTACATGATCCGTATTGGGATTGTGTTTGCGATTATTACAATCATCCTCATGGAATGGTCATACTTCCATGTGCAAACCGCAACCGGCGAGGGACTCGACCCAGAACGTTGGAAGACAATGGTATTTACTTCATTGTGTATTGCCCAGATGGGTCATGCGATCGCTATTCGTTCCAACAACCAGCTAACTATTGAGGTGAATCCTTGGTCTAATCCCTATGTGCTGGGTGCGGTTGTGGTGACAACGATATTACAACTGATGCTAATTTACGTACCACCCCTGCGGGCTTTCTTCGGTACTCATTGGCTACCTCCGGCTGAGTTAGCAATTTGTATTGGTTTTAGTGCCTTAATGTTTGTCTGGATTGAAGGCGAAAAAATCTTCTTCCGTTTTATGGGCAAGAAAACTGTTTAACAAGGTAAAAGGTAAAAGGTAAAAGTAAAAAGGAAAAACTATAGCGGTAGTCATATAGGTTAGGACATTTTGAAAGTTTGAATGTCAGGAATAATAAAACTGCTACCTCCTGCCTTCTGCCTTCTGCCTCCTGCTATATTTACTTTTGCCTTTTACTTTTTGCCCTTTTACTTAAATTATGTATCTGAAAACTTTACACCTCAGACAATTTCGCAATTACCAAGACCAAAAAGTTGAGTTTAACGCTGCTAAAACAATTTTAGTGGGTAACAACGCTCAGGGTAAGTCGAATTTGTTAGAGGCGGTAGAGTTATTAGCCACATTGCGATCGCACCGAATGGCACGCGATCGGGATTTAATTCAAGATGGCACAGAATTTGCCCAAATCAATGCCAGCTTAGAACGAGACACAGGGATTAGTGATTTAACCTTAACTCTCCGCCGTAACGGTCGCCGCAGTGTGGCAATTAATGGTGAGATTGTGCGGCGACAAATGGATTTTTTAGGTGTCCTCAACGCCGTACAGTTTTCCAGTTTAGATTTAGAATTAGTCCGAGGTAGTCCGGAAGTCCGCCGCAACTGGTTGGATACTTTATTAATTCAACTTGAACCAGTTTATGCTCATATTTTGCAACAATATAACCAAGTATTACGCCAACGCAATGCCTTTCTAAAAAAACACCAAGACTCCCCACTCCCCAACTCACAACTTGCCCTCTGGGATGCACAATTAGCAACCACAGGTACAAGAGTTATTAGAAGACGCGATCGGGCGATTCAAAGATTAGCCCCCATTGCTGCGGCTTGGCACGCTAGTATTAGCGGTAGTACCGAAATCTTAGAAATTAAATATTCACCTAACATTCCTTTGGTGCAGCACCAACCAGAACAAGTCCAGCAAGCTTTCCTGAACAAAATTCAACAACGCGCTGTCGCCGAACTCTACCGAGGTACTACCCTTGTCGGCCCTCATCGTGACGAAGTAGAATTGACTATTAATCAAACGCCTGCTCGGCAATATGGTTCTCAGGGTCAGCAACGCACCTTAGTCTTAGCCTTAAAACTAGCAGAATTAGAGTTAATTGAAGAAGTCGTAAAAGAGCCACCATTGTTGTTGCTTGATGATGTTTTAGCGGAATTAGATCCATACCGTCAAAATCAATTGCTTGATGCGATTCAAGACCGTTTTCAAACTTTAATCACAACAACTCACTTAAGTTCTTTTGATGCTCAGTGGCTAAACTCTTCTCAAATTCTGTTTGTCAAGGCTGGAGAAATATCAATTAATTAGTCAATAGTCAATGCTCAACATGACAAATGACCAATGACCAATGAACCATGACATTTCAATTATGCAGCAAACTAATTATAAATTAGACCCTCAAGAAATTGCCTATTTAGGTGCATCATTAAGAGCAATTGAGCAAAAATTCATCAAACAAAGACGGCAAGAGGGTTATAAAAAAATTTGGTTTCAAGGTGAAGAACCTTATTTTGATGTTTTTTTTGAATTAGAGTATGACAAAATCATCTGGTTCCAATTTACCTTGCGGGGTAAAACAGTTTCTTGGGATATCCGCAAACCAGAACTGCAAACGGGTAATACCAATGAATTATGTGCTGATGATGTGAGTTTTTACGCCGCTAGTAAAACTATTGAAAATGACAATCACACAGATTGGGAATTTATATATTTAGCTAAATTAATTTTAGAAACTAGAGCCGAAGAAGAGATTTTTGCTCAAGCCTTGGCATTATTTCATAAATAATAAAATTTAGACAGTACAAAGCTTTTAATCCTGTTATCTGTCCCCTGCTATAATCTGTATTAATTCTTTTCTATTTTCTTAAATAGATTCAGTACTAAAATTGTCAATGTAGCTGCTATTAATCCTAATTGCCATAAACCACAACCAGCCGCAATTCCTAGCGCAGCCGAAACCCAAATCGCTGCGGCTGATGTCAGTCCGTGAACTTCCAGATGCTGCGACTGTTGCGAAGATTCGCGGATAATTTCTCCCGCACCCAAAAATCCGACACCTGCGGCAATACCTTGAATGACACGACTTAAAGCATCGGCACTAGGTTCTGATATTCCTGTTTGCAAAGGAATAAGAGTAAACAAGGCAGAACCCAAACTGACAAGTATATGAGTTCTTAAACCTGCTGGTTTACGTCTAATTTGACGTTCAATGCCAATAATTGCACCAAATAACAAAGCTAGGCACAGTCTAAACAGAATATTCAACCAATCATTGGGTAACAAGTAGTAAGTATTTAACAATTTTGTTTTAAAATATATAAAAAGTAATATATGCTACTTTAACTTAAAAATATATCCATTGAGTTTACTCAAGATAACTAAGTTAAATATATTTTAATGAGATTTTTTTGTCATAACTTAATAGGTATTTATATCAGGGAAAGGTGCTGAGGATAAATTATTTTATGCAAAGATAGACCTAATATTTAATTTCGGAAAAAACAGTACACACCAAAAATACTCTTTCCTCTCTCCCTATTACCTACTCCCAGCCTGTACAGGTAATTTCAGAAATCAAACCAGATAATAGTAAATTGATCCGCTAATCATGGTAATTATCGATGATAAACTGCATTTAGCTTAGTGTAGTTTGAGGCAGATAATATGGAATTGTGAGGAAAATTTATGGCAATATTAATAAACTAGACTAACAGTGTAGTGTTCCAAGTGATGGACTAGCTATTTGAGTGTTAAAACAGACGAATAAGCACCTAGACCCGACGAATGGAATTCGCGGCTATAAAAACGAAGTCCGCACTTCGACAAGCTCAGTGGCCACCTACGCGGACTAACTTAAAATCAAGGGTTTGGTGTGCAAGATGTAAAACAAGAAATATTAACTAACCAAGGGGTGAGATGATTGCCAAACAGCATTGAATGAGAACTTAAACTCATAACTAAGTCAAACTAATTTTCAATAATCAAATGGAAAGAATCTCTCTCGGCAGATAATTTATGCAATAGCCTGGAAGTATTTACCGAGAGCAAAGCCTGTAGTGGCAAATTGACAAATCATTAAAAATGAAGTGAGTGGAAAAAGTCTACTGGCTTGACCAAATTAAACTACAAGACCGCGCCAAAGTAGGCGACAAAGCATTTTATTTAAGCAAAATGATGCAGCGTGGCTACCCTGTGGTGCCTGGTTTTGTGATTTCAGCAGAAGTTTTGCGGCAATTTTTAGAAACTATCAACAGTTCAGAATCTTTAGTTGCAGACTTACCTGATTCTTCATTGCACCTTGATGTAGCTAATTGGCGACAACTTCAGCAGGTGGCTAGTCGTTTGCGTCAAGAAATCATTGCGGCAAATGTACCATCACAGTGGGTAAGTACAATTTTTGCTGCGACAAAAGAATGGCAAACTAAATATTTGATTTTGCAACCCACATTATCAGTTTTCAATGTTAGCCAAGATATCGGAAATATATCTGGGTTACTAGAGCCAATCTTTTGTGGTTGTGATGAAGATGCGATCGCTTTAGGATTGAAGCGAGTTTGGAATCAGTTATTTCGCGCTAGAAGCTTATTGTATTGGCAACGCCAGGGAATTGATCTGCAAAATGTGAATTTGGCGGTGTTAGTACAACCAATGCAAAATGCGATCGCCAGTGGTTCACTTCATGCTAACGCCTCTGGATGGACAATTGAAGCTACTTGGGGATTAGGAGTAGCCCTCACCAGAGGAGAAGTTTTGCCGGATGTTTACTACGTTCAGCCAGAAACAGGTATTGTTCTAGAACGACATTTAGGAAATAAACTGCTGGCTTATCGTCTAGATGATGAGATAAGTGCAACTACGCAACCACAACTCCAATCAATACTCACTGATGAAAACAACAGTTTAGTTGCTTATTTACTTTCTGAAGAATCACAAAAACAATATGCTTTGCCAGAGGCGAGTGTGCCACAGATCATCGCTTTGGGAAATCAGTTGGTCAGTGAACTGGGAAAAACTTTTACTGTCCAGTGGAGTATTACGGAAATCGATACAGTTTCCCATCTCCAAATCACCGAAGTTAATACTCCCTTAGCACCAGTTCCTCACTTAAAGTTAATCAAAGGTTTGGGTGCAGCCACAGGTAAAGTCACGGCTAGTGCTTATGTGATTAATTCTCTCCAAAAACCTGAACAAATACCCGAAGGAGTCGTGCTTGTCGTCCCGACGATCGCACCTGATTGGTTAGCGTTAATGCAAAAAGTTGTGGCGATTGTGACAGTGCAAGGTGGTTTGACTAGTCATGCTGCAATATTATCCAGAGAATTAGGCATTCCCGCAGTTGTGAGTGCAAAAGATGCTACAGTCTTAATTCAAACCGGAGAAAAATTGCTAGTAGATGGCGATAGGGGAGAAATTTATCGCCTCAGAGACAGCAAAGCCAAAAATCAAGAAAATCCAGAAATTAGTTTTCCTGTTCCTTCTGTTTCACCCAATCATTCACATCTTAGTTCGCAGCCGCCCATGATTGCTACTCAACTAATGGTGAATCTGAGTCAGCCTAATTTAATCGAGCGATCGCAGACCTTACCTGTCGATGGTGTAGGATTGTTACGCTCGGAATTAATGCTGTTGAATATTTTGGAAGGACAAGACCCCCATAATTGGATTATGAGTGGTCGTCGCTCAGAATTGTTGGAGTTGTGGACACAGCAGGTTATTAATTTTGTACGTGCTTTTACGCCCCGTCCAGTATTTTATCGCTCCCTTGATTGGCGATTTTCGGAGTTTTCATCAACATATAATCCATCATCTGCAACCCATTCGATTTTGGGCGATCGCGGCACATTGAGTTATATTAACAACCCTGCCGTTTTTGATTTGGAACTCACAGCTTTACTGAATGTCCAAAAAGCAGGTTATAGCAATCTGCGGTTATTGTTACCCTTTGTGCGGAGTGTGGCTGAGTTTAGCTTTTGTCGCCAGAAAGTTGAGCAAATCGGCTTAACCCAAATGTCGCAGTTTCAATTGTGGATTATGGCAGAAGTGCCTAGTGTATTATTTTTACTGCCAGAATATGTCAAAGCTGGAGTAGCCGGAATTTCCATTGGGACAAATGACTTAACACAACTGTTGTTAGGCGTAGATCGAGAACAAGGACAACTCACAAAAATCTTTGATGAACGCCACCCAGCCGTGATGGGTGCGATCGCTCAATTAATCCAAATGGCGAAAAATGCCAACATCCCCTGTGCAATCTGCGGTCAAGCACCAGCATTGTATCCTGAAATCATTGACAAACTAGTAGAATGGGGCATTACCTCAATTTCCGTCGAACCAGAAGCAGTGGAACGAACACATTATGCGATCGCCCGTGCTGAACATCGGTTAATTTTAGCAGCAGCACGGCGAACAATTCATTGAAAGCCATAAACCCTAGCCTCTAACCTCTAATACCATTTCACTTTAAACATGATACAGATATGCAACCAGCGCCTCGACTTCGCTCGGCGATCGCAAAGCAAGCAGAGGCTCAGAGAAGGTGATTTGTATCAGTAATTGCGTGAATTGGTATAACCTCTATCAACTTGTACTGCACTCAACCAAGAAACGCTGTAAAATTACTTCACATATCCGGTTTCGCGCAGAAACTTGCGTAAATCGGCAAAATATTGAGTGCGATCGCTTTTTGTATAAGCTTGTCGGACTCGTTTCCAACCATCTTCTCCTTGACCCAGCAAATATTTATCAGCCAAATACGCAGCTAAAAATCCTCTACCGTCATCACCTTGCTGGCGAATCTCGGTGTAAGTTTTCCATAACTCAGAAGCGTGACTGTAAATTAACTTGGGATAGCGACGAGTCACATCAACCATTTTGCCTTGGCGATATTGCCAAATTTGCAACGGATAAGCAGAAGCAGCATAAGCTGTAAAAGAGTATGCAAAGCGATCGTCTCGACTCTCAAGTTCGATAATGCCATCTTTATCAAAATCCTGAAACCGATACGCCCCATTACCCCAGTCTTGGCGAATTTGAGTATACTTTTGAGATTTTTTGTCGTAGCGGTAAATCAACGAATAAGTACAACAATGTGCGCCACCTGTAAAGAAATCGGCAATTACCTCTGGTTCTTTGTCACCGTCTAAATCTAGTATGGGTAACTTCTCTTCTTTCTCATATATCCCGCCAACAGGACGATCATATTCACTTTCTTGGGGCAGTTTTTGATCTAAAACCACTTTACCTGCGCGGCTAATTTGCAAACGCACATTTTTATATTGATATTCCTCTGGTTTCTCATAAGAGATTTCTGCACGCACATTACCTGATTCCCCAACAATAGTTGCAGCACTACTAGGCTGGGTGAATACAGCAATTTGACTTAAAACAGCTAAACCGATCAAAGATGGACTCAGCACAGCGCGAAAATTCTTCAGCATAAGTGTTGTATATAGCTTGTTCAACTTTATACAACACTACAAAAATCATCAATATCGGAAAATTGCCGCTACTTGTAACTGACTTGGCATTTTTTCTGGTTCCACCGCATAAACCCTACCGCCGTTAATAATCGTATGAATCGCAGCAAAATCTAACAAATCTTGATCATCTGCGTCTGGTTCTGGGTGGATATCTAAATTCATTGTTTCTGGGTCAAACTTACCCCAAATTTGTTGTCCTACAGGAACAAACAAAGAATCAACTCTTTGGTAATAAGCCGCAGCCAAAATTTCCTTGAGATCACTAGAAGCTGTACCCGTTCCTTCCCCCAACAGTTGTTGAAAAAGCTCCATTGCTTGCTGTTCCGACTCATAAAATAGCGGCTCGACAATTTCCCACGCATCCGCGTGTAATTCTTCAACTTGGAAAAGCTCTGGTCTGCGGGTGATACCTTGTTCTAGTAAATTGTGATAACTGTTAGCTTGGCGATAAATGGGATGCAGATAATCTACTCCCGCCAAAATTAGTGGTGCTGTTTCTTCTCGGAGTTTTTCGTGCAGTTCTGCATCGACTAGATGAAAGTATTGCAGGATACCTTCTTGGTGTTGATCTCGGTCTGGGCTTCCTTGGCCGTGGAATGCACCTGGTTGGGAACGGGAGAAAGGATTTGAGCTGCTACCTTTTTTTGTAGCGATGCGAAACTGACCTTCTTTAGAGGTTTCGTCGTATAACAGAGCTTCATCAAGACTTTTGGGCAGATTTTCGATTTCTACCTCCTGCAAGCCAGAGCGCGTACCTGCAAAAAATTTCAAATCTTGTTGGCTTAAAGCCAGAACATAGAATTTACCATCATGATTAATTAAAGGTAGTAATGGCTTGATATGGAAGCGATCGCTCACAACTACCAATTCTGGAAACTCCGTTGGTAACTGATAATAACGAAATACTCCTGGTGCAATCAAAATCGCTAAACCTTGGTCTTGATTTTCCCAAAATTCCCCTGTATCCAGTTCCATTGCTGGCTGAAGCAACTCATTAGCCTCGCCTTCGTTCATTTCCATTGCTTCTAAACGGCTTTGTGCTTCCCGGATGAGATTTTTAAAGCGAATTGGATTTTGTCGAATCTCTGGCCCGGCTTTTTGCATCGGCATATATAGAGAAATACAGGGCTTATGAGTATGTTCAGTTAAAATTTTTAGCTCATCAATAGATAATAGTGCCATATTATAAAACTCCTATCCACAGAAATCTAAATTGCATCATCTAGATTTATTTCAGAACTAGACACTAAAAATTTCATCTTTCTTTTGATAAAAAATACCTCCAAACCCACCATTCTTGAGAGAGATATAGCAGTCCTAAATCGTTCGTGAACAAAAAGATCCCCGACTTCTTTGAGAAGTCGGGGATCTAAAAAAAATACGCCATTTTCTGACGTATTAATTAAAATTGTTATGTAAATATTTGAACTAAAGTTTCTGCTTATCCAACATTCGGTGTATCAGTATTAGCTGAATTTGAGTTAACTACCATTCTTTGTGGTGTTTGATTCACAAAACCCAAACTCACTCGTTTCATCAGCCAGTGCAACCCCAGCAGAATCACAAATGTAATAGTGATAATCACTAAAGGCTGTTTACCCACAAGTTCTTCTACACCTTTAGTTAATAAAGCATCCGGTTGGGTAATAAAATCCCAACTGTTGAAACGCAGAAATCTTCCCCAATAAATCCCGATAGCACAAAGAGCATGAGTAATTAACTCAACTCTAAAAATCCAGTGACTTTTGCCAATGCGGTGTAAATAGTATCCCAAATTAATTAAAGAGATGACATAAGCTTCAAACCCGGCAAAAATTACCAAAAAATAAACGGGAATTAGTACTAAAGTAATCATCCACACTGATTGAATTGTCCGAATATCGTCGATCAGGTGAATAATATCGGTTAATAAATAAGGCGCATTTGGCAAGAAAGCATAAAATACGATAAATCCCAACCACCAAACCCAAGAACGTCCCTTGTGAGTACGGAACAACCAAACACTTAAAGCCAAAGGTATGAAAGCCAGAAACAGGTTCCACGTCATCCAATTCATGTTGATTCGCAAGACCTGTAAAACCCTGACTATCAATTCAATCAATTCCTGTTTCATAAATGCTCGCTTGCCAGATGTGTGATTGATGTAGTTTTGTTGTATAGCATTAACTACTGTGGTTGACTGATCAGTTGGGTAGAAATAAGCTGGGTAATTTTTTGTATGTTCTTTGTCAGGTTGTGAAAATCTGACAGTGGATAGATAAACTTACCATCCCTGATTAATGGCTTGGGTGCTGTTTATCCAGGTTGACCCATATCAGAGTTCACACTTTTTGTACCAGTATAACCAGAAAATTATTAAGGGCATATTTAGCAGAAATCTGGAAGTATGAGCCGCAAAACTGCCGCTCAAACTCCCAGTATAGTTTTTGCTCTAGGAGGTCGTATTTTTGTAGTCGTGGTTTAGATACAATCTCCCCTGAGCCAATTCCCGAAAAATGGAAAAATTAATATTTACAGAACTTACGCAAAAAATGATCTGTTCAGAATGGGTGTAAGGGTCTGAGGGTATAGGGGTATACGGGTTTTGAACACCCCTACCTCAAACCCTTGATTTCTCAAGTCCTAATTTAGAGCGGTAGTCGCAGAGGTTAGGACATTTTGCTTTTACCTCCTGCCCCCCATACCAGCAACTAACGCACTAAAACGCGACTGCGGGGGCCAATTGCTTGTTTAGTTGCAGTTACTTGGGGGCGACAATTCGTAGAATCATCGTGACAAATTTTAGGGGCGACAGGAGAAACTTCTAAACTGACAGGATTAGCTGTGGGAGAAGAACCACTGCTGAATTCCATATTGGAGTCAGTGGAAGGCGATGGACTAGATTGACCAGATGTCCCACCAAGATTAGATGTTATGGGAGTCGTGGCGATCGCACCACTATCTACTGATACAGAAATTGGTGTACTGGGTGTAGACGTTGAAGGGTTATTGACGCTGGGTGGAGTGGGAGTTGTGGGAGTAGTCCCACCACCAGAATTAATCAGGGTAGCGTCAGCCGGTACGGTAATTGTCAACCTCACCAAAGGAGTATTTTTCATTTCGTAAGGTGTTGGATCTGGCTTAGTACCGGGAATATCAGACTTATAATCAAAGACTGTGGGACTTTCGCCACCATTGCGATCGCTATATCTTGGCCCTTGGCCGTTTAACTGAAAAGTACCTTGATATTGTTTACCTGTTTGGGGGTCGGTGACAATCCCCGTATAGAAAGCTTTGGCAAACCCAAATTCATCTTGTATGACACCTTGAAAGGAAACATTGGGGATTTTGCCTTGATAAGTAAAGGGTGTCAATTGACCACCAGACAGCGCCGGCGAAGTCAAAACCCCATTAAAAGAAATCACCGGAATGCCTTTAAAATCCACAAAGTAATGTAAACTGCCATCTGTGCGAGTTTCAACTTTGACATAATCTGACTTATAAACTGGCACGTAATTAGGATTGCTTTGAGAACCGATATTACGTTGATACACACCTTGAGAGTCCGTATCAATGCGAGTCACCCTACTATTAAAGTTAGGGTTGAAACTCGGTAGTTCCAAGGTTCCTGAAATTCTACCAGTGCTTTGAATGGTAATTTGAGCAGAAGCACCGCCACCAGTCAACCCAAGCAAAACTGCGGCTAAACTACCACTACCTACAACTGCACAGCTAATCTTTTTTGCTGATGAATTGAATTGCATGAAAAATTTGCTCCTTATTTCCTGATCAAAAACAACACGCATTAGGCTTCTACTGCGTGATCAAAAAGTCGAAATATAAATTTGGATATGTGGGAAGATTGCTGACAGTCAAAGGTAGTAAGACAACACAGCAGGGGGTTTCGCCCCTTGTGATTACATTTACATGGTTACGGAATTAAAACCGGAAACCTGCTCTTAATGCGCCCACTATCAAAGTGTCGTTAGCAGCATTATGATCAGGATTAAAAACAACTAATAAGCCCGGTGTGAGGGAAAGACGGTCATTGAGTTGGGCGCGATAAAAAAGTTCTACATGCAGTGATGTATCGCTACGTCCCCCTGGCGTTCCCCCATTTGAAAAGTTGGGAAAATTGTAGCCATCGGGTAAGTTACTAGCAGTAATTTTGGGTGGTTGTCCCACTAAAATACCACCGAGATTTCCCGCTTTACCTAAATTTGGTAAGGCTGCAAATACCATCCAATTAGTAGTTTCTACACTACCAGAGAGGTTAGCTGGTTTTGAAGTAGAAAAACCACCCCAACCGCCCAACTGTAAATTATCATTTAAACGCCATGCCACAGTTGCACCAACCGCATGGGTATTAAAAGCTGTAGTGGGTGCAAATGGCGAAATTAATTGCGCGTCACCAATGCCAGTACCGAGTAAATCATTGGGGGAGTGGGAATATATGTAATGTACGCCGACATCTAGATTGTCGGTGGGTGCGAGAGTGAGTTGTGCGCCTGCGCTATATCTACCACCAAATAAGCCAGCTAAATTGGCATTTCCGGGAAAACTGGGGATTTCGGAACTGTACACGCCTTGAAGACTGATGCGATCGCTAATTTCCCAGTCAAAACCTATACCACCAGTCCCATTCCCAATATTTAAAATCGGATTTCGCTGACCAAATTGTGAAATTGCCCCATCTCCAGAACCTTCTAACGGGTTAATTCCACGAAAAGTTGTAGCAGCATTCACCCCAGTCGAACCCACCACAACTCCTAAATTATCTGCCAGTAAAAATCGATAAGATAAATCATTAATAACTACTCTATTTTCAGTATTCGACTCAAAACTCAAGCGCCCCATATTATGAGAAATTAACGAGGCATTAGAACCTAAATTTCCTGCCGATAGCCCTGTAATTAATAAATCTTTTCCGGTGAATGATGTTGCTAAAGTTAACTGGACACTATTTGTAAAAGTTAGATTAGTTTTACCTTGCCGTTCTGGCACACCATCTCTAGGAAACAAATCCACATTAGTTGTATTTGTGCCTTGAATACTAAAAATAGCTTGACCAAATAATCGAGTTGTAGTAGAAAACTGATGAGCTTTTAATTCAATATTTTTATTTTCTAAAACATCAACACGTTGCCCTATTTCCTGTAACTCTTTTTGAAATTCACTTTGTAATCTTTGGATTTGGTCTAAGTCTGCTTGACTAATAGTATTACTTTGAGTTTTAGCAATTAATTCTTGAATTTGATTCAGACAAATATTTAAACTATGAGCAAATTCATAACGATTGACAGCACTATTACCCAAATACTGGCTGTTGCTATTTCCTGCAATACAGCCATAACGCTCAACTAAAGACTGTAAAGCACTAAAAGCCCAGTCATTTGGTTGGACATCATCTAATTGCGATACCGATGTTACTTGAGACATCTGATCATCTGATTCAGCAGTGTCAGAAAACTCTGGTGCTGCGGGAGATTCTGGAGAAATTGGGAGTTGAACTGCTGGTGAAATTTCTGGTGGAGTTTCTACTGGAATTTGCGAATCTTGGGAACTAGTATTTTGAGGGATTTTATTCAGTAGATTTTGATACTGCTGATTTACAGGCGCAGTCATAGCCTCGGAAGTACTATCCGGCGGCATAAATTCCGGTGGAGTAATTTCCGCAGGTGGAGAAATTTCTGATAAATTCTCGGTTTTTAGCTGCTGTATTTCTGTGTCTGACTGAACTACAGGCGGTTCTGGTAAATTGTTGGGTGGAGATGTTTGCCCGGCTGTCAATACGCCTAGCATCAGTAGACTTAGGTCGCTCATGGTATATCTGTTGACTAACACCAATATTTCTTTTGACAAAGTTTTTTGGTGTTCTTCAGGATATTTCTGTATAAAAAGTTATAAAAAGTCTGAAGTATCAAAAGAGGGAGGGGGAATTGAGGAAATATTTTCCCCCTTGCTCCCCGCTCCCTGCTCCTTGTCCTCTTCTCTCTGTTCCCTCTTATTCCGACTGGCTACAGTATTTATTCAGATCATTCATTAAAGTATCTGATTCTTTACCAGCAGTTTTAGCAACTGCGCTTAAAGCGGTATCAATGTCAGTTCTGGCTTTTTTGATTTTTTCTCTACCAGTTGGTGAAGCTTCGGCTGTTTTCGCAGCAGCCAAAGCTTTAGCAGCCTTAGCAATACCATTACTGAGGTTATCAAATACCTTTTGAAAACGACTTTGATATTCTTTGAGTTTGGGATCTGCCAATTTTAATTCTTCTAAAGATGTATTAATCGCTTCTAAATCTTTAGATAGTTGCAAGCTAGTAACTGCTTGCTTACCTTTATTTTGATCAATAAGAGCATTTCCTTCGTTCACGACTTGAATTAGTCGCTGACATTGGGAGGTTTTATTTTCACAACCAGTAACTAATAAAGCGAGACTAAGACTCACACTAGTAATAAAACTATACTTACGCCACACAGAGATTCATACCCCACCAGCTGTAAAATCCAGACAATCGTAACTAATAATTTCCTCAATTGTGGGAAGTGTTGCGTTAATTTCCGTAAAAAAACTGTGATAATTAATGCCAGTTCTATAGGCGATTTTTACTGGGGATAACAATCATAGCAAAATAAGGTACTTCCGCCGGATTAACTTCATCTAGGGGGACGATTCTTTGCTGTGTCATGGTTGCCCGTTCAATATATAGTGCGCGTGATGCCAGTCCTAATTGATGTAAGATATTGCGTACTTTGGTAAAGTGGCGGCCTAGTTTCATAATTGCGGCGGCATCGGTGGCTAGTAGTTGGGTGATGAGTTCTTCGGCTGGGAGTGGGGCTGGTAAAACTGTCAGAATATCGTTGTAGTAGGTGAAGGGTACGCCTAAAGCCACGGGACAAGCCATAAGAGAGGAAACGCCAGGAACAACTTCTGTATGGTAATGCTCAGATAAGCGTGTGTATACATACATAAATGAACCGTAGAAAAACGGATCGCCCTCACACAGCACGACAACATCACGTCCAGCCGCGAGGTGTTGGGCTATTGGTTCAACTTCTTGGTCGTAAATGGCTTTGGCTTTTTCTGGTTCTAGGGCGCGGGGGAGGTGAAAGGCGACTTCGGTTTGGTTGCCTGTTAAATATTGGGAAACGATCGCCCGCGCTATACTTTCTTTATCGGTGGCTGATTGATAGGCAATTACAGGTGCAGTCTGCAATAACCGCAGTGCTTTAATCGTCAACAGTTCGGGGTCGCCAGGGCCGACACCAACTCCATACAAACGGCCTTTGGTTGTCATGATTATTCTTCCTCCGTTGCCAAGGCGTTAACTGCGGCGGCGGCGATCGCACTGCCACCCCGCCGACCATATAATGTCATAAATGGTACATTCCGGCTATCTGCTGCTAAGGCGGCTTTTGATTCGGCTGCACCGACAAATCCCACAGGGAAACCCAAAATCACGGCAGGTTTTGGCGCTCCTTCATCCAGCATTTCGAGTAACCTAAATAGTGCGGTGGGTGCATTACCAATGGCTATAACTGAATTTTCTAGATGCGATCGCCATAATTCTAAAGCGGCGGCTGACCTTGTGTTACCAAGTGTTTGGGCGAGTTCTGGGACTTCGGGATAATTCAGGGTGCAGATAACTTCGTTATTGGCTGGTAGTCGCCGCCGCGTAACTCCTTCCGCCACCATCCGACAATCGCATAAAATTGGTGCGCCAGCTTTGAGGGCGGCGCGTGCTGATTGTACTGCTGTGGGTGAATATCCCAAGTCAGTTACAATATCCGTCATTCCACAGGCATGAATTAGACGTACAGCTACTTTTGCTACATCTGGTGGCAGGGCATCTAAGTTAGCTTCTGACCGAATGATCGAAAAAGAATTACGGTAAATTTCGTTAGCGTTGCGGATATAGTCGGACATTTTCAATTAACAACCACAGATGAGCGCAGATGAACACAGATGTTGGAAATCTTAAATAACTGTTTTAGTTGGGTAGTCTCGTATCGATTGACAAATTCGGTAAAAGATTCGTCATGGTGCAGGCGGTGATTTTTATACACTGTGAGCATTTGTTCTATCCGTGCAGGTAATTCTATAAAACTCACATCTTGATAGATTTTCTGACCGAATTGTTCGAGACTATCACGATCGCCGACATAAATGTGATAACTTTCTATGTTGCGATCGCTCACACCCAGTAAAGTGATGTCACCTGTGTGAGGTTGGGCGCAAGATTTTGCACAGCCGCTAAAGTGAATGTTAATCGGGCGATTTAGCTGAACACGATTTTTGAGATAATCGGCTAATGCTAAAGCATGACTTTTAGTATCGGTAGCCGAAGCTGCACAACCGCGTTTACCAGAACAAGCAACTAATGTACTTTGAATATTAGTGACGGTGAAATCTAAGCCTAAGTCAGTTAGGTGATTTTGAACATCAATCACACACCCCTGGGGAATATCCGTGATGAGTAAATTTTGCCAAGGTGTGAGTCTGAGGGTTCCACTACCATATTTTGCTGCTAAATTGCCCAAACGCCGCAACTGCTGACTTGTTAGCCGACCAAGGGGTAAGACGACACCAATATAAAACAAATTTTCTTGGCGTTGGGGATGAATCCCAATATGCCAGAAACCTGCTTCCTTTGTTGTTGGGGAAAGTTGAGAACGCTGCAAAGTAAAACTTAAACGCTGTTCAACTTGCTGAAGATAATTTTCCCATCCCAAACTGTTGATAACTGCTTGTAACCGTGGCTTGCGCCTAAGTTGAATATCAGTATGTTGTAAATAAACATCTGCTAAAGCTGCCAAAACAGACAAACATTGTTCAGGTAACAATATAATTCCTGTATTGATGGGTGGTTGGCTTTTGATGAAACTTAGATATAAGCGGAAGTAAACTTGAGTGTTGATTAACTCAGCCCTCAACAGGATATCATTGAGGCGATCGCTTACCGAAACTTTCCCACCGCCATCAAAGCAAACACTAAACTTAGCTGAGAGTGCTGATAGTTCCGAATGTGCTGCTAAATAAGCATCCCAGCTTTGAATTAAAGGGCGAGTATCGATTAATTCTTCTGGGTCGATACCTGCTGTTGGGCTAGTCATAATATTACGGATGTGGTCTATAGCCGAATTGTGAGACCCTATACCCAAATTTTGCAGGTGTTGTAAAACTTCGCTGCTGATACCCTGGCTAATTTCTCTGATTTGCAGGTTGGCGCGATTTGTGACATCCACATAACCACCACCTTGCATATCTGCGATCTGTGCGATCGCCTGACATTGTTTACTATTAAGTATCCCTCCTGGTATTCTCAGGCGAGATAAAATTCCATCTTGAGCAGATGTAGCGTAGAATAACCCCGGACAGGCTGTAAATCCTGAAACCAACGTCTCAACTCCTTCTCTGTGCAACGCAGAGAGTAGATCATCATGTCTTATAGACACACCCGGAGTTGGCATTCTGACTTGGGATTTCCCTTCACAGCTGCGGCACAGTCCCGGAATTTCACCGGAGTTTCCCAACTCCAAGTCTTAGTAATTTACCATGAGACCGTCTTCGCCATACTCTATGCTTCACATTTTTTTCATCAATGATTGGTGAATAATTACAGATCCCCGACTTCTTTAAGAAGTCGGGGATCTTAGCCGTGCAATTTTCGTACATCAAATATGATTGTATAAACTGTACTGCTATCAAATATTGCTCTTCAAGTTGGGAAAACTAACTTTAGTGACAGTGTAATCTACTACGCCGCTAAAGGAAATACGCATGAGTACATTTACCATTCAGGCTAATCAACTTCCGATTCACAAAGTATTTAGTGAAGATTTTATTTTTACGATTCCTCTATATCAGCGTCCTTATGCTTGGACAACGGAACAAGCAGGAGAACTTTTTGAAGATTTAATCAGTGCTTTGGGAGATAGTGATGAGAAGATTGAGGATATTAATCCATACTTTTTAGGTAGTATTGTACTCATTAAAGGAAATAAGTCAGATGCTCAAGTTGTCGATGGACAACAGCGTCTTACAACACTAACCATCCTATTAGCTGCTTTGAGAGCATCTGTATCTCAAGAATATAGACACAGAATTACTAAATATTTATATCAAGAAGATGATTTTGAGCCAGAAAAAAATATTTATCGTTTAACTCTACGTCCAAGAGATGCACAATTTTTTAAAGAATATATTCAAGCAGAATCAGGTATTGAGGGCTTAAAACAATTAAATAATAAACAACTTTCAGATAGCTGTAAAAATTGTAAGGAAAATACACTACTACTTTTAGATAAATTACAAAATCTTCCTGAAAATCAAATAATACGTCTTCTTCAATTTATTACTAGACGATGTTTCTTAGTCATAGTATCTACTCCCGATATTGATTCTGCATATCGAATATTCTCTGTTATGAACAATCGGGGTATGGATTTATCTCATGCTGATATTTTAAAAGCAGAGATTATCGGTAAAATAATGACTCAACAACAAGAAAACTACAGTAAAAAATGGGAAGGTACTGAAGAGAAACTTGGACGTGATATATTTAAAAGCCTTTTCTCCCATATTAGAATGATTTACAGTAAATCAAAACTTCGTGAAAGTATACTCAAGGAGTTTTTTGATAAAAATTTTAAAGCATTTCCCCTGCAATATCCTCAGCAGTTTATTGATAAGATTTTACTGCCTTTAGCTGATGCTTTTTATGACATCCAGTATCAAGTTTACGAAGGAAGTTTATGGACAGATGAAATTAATATATTGTTCCAATGGTTGCAACTTATTGACAATTCTGATTGGATACCACCAGCTATTTTTTATTTATCGCAAAATTATCATAATCCTGAATTATTATTGCGATTCTTTTCAGATTTAGATAGACTAGCTTCTTGTTTAATGATTCAGCGTGCTAATATCAATGAACGTATTGAACGTTATAGCAAGTTACTACACGCTATTGATAATCGAGAAGATTTGTATACGCCAGATTCACCATTACAATTGACTTCTAAAGAAAAAGAAAATATCCTCAAAATTCTGAATGGCGACCTTTATTTAATCAAGAAAATCAGAAGTTATGTTTTGCTGCGCTTAGATTCTGCCCTTGCTGAAGGAAAGCCTGCTTATACTTTTTCTAATATTACAGTTGAACACGTACTACCACAAAATCCATCTGCTGATAGTGAGTGGTTAACCTTGTTTCCTACTCAGGAAGATAAGGAAAAATATGTACATCGGTTAGGTAATTTAGTTTTACTATCTTCTGCGAAAAATAGCATGGCTCAAAACTTTGATTTTGAGACTAAAAAGCAGAAATATTTTACAACGAAGAAAGGTATTTGTAATTTTGCACTCACTACACAAGTATTGATGGAAAAAGAATGGACATCTGAAATTATCGAAAAACGGCAAAAAGTTTTAATTGACAAGTTGAAAGAACTTTGGCGTTTATAAAATTAGGACTTACGCAAAACACCTCTCAAACTCTTATTTCTCTGTGAACTCTGCGCTACGTCAGTTCGCTCAAGTCGGGAAACCCGCCCACGCGACTGACTCCTCTGTGGTTAGTTCTTCCGTAGCCTGTGCGTAAGTCCTGAATATTAGGTTTTAGTAATGCGATCGCCTCAGTATTGGTGCGTTAGGCGCTCGAATATAGTTTTTGTGATGAATTGAATTACTCACAATCTGCGCCTAACACACCCTACTGGCGTGGCAAGGCTAAAGTAGTGCATTAGATTTGGATAAAAACGCAGATAAACGCTGATGAACACAGATAAAATCTATTTTTTAATGCAACATTTAAGGCTTGCCACGCCACTACTGGCGTGTCTAGCCTTAAATGTTGCATTACAACTCTCTTGTGGGATGGGCTTCTAGCCCGTCCGGTGCGGGCAGGATGCCCACACCACAAGAACGATATTTTTGCACTACTTTAGTCTAGACAGTCCACTACGATAATTTGACTATTCTCCTAAATAAATGCCTAAACCACGAGCAGTTTGAACCAAAGTATCTTCGGGGTTGACGGCTTTGTACTGTGCGATCGCTTCTTCGATGGGTACGGTGATCACTTGGCGATTTTGCCAAGCAACCATGTAATCATATTTACCTTCCTCAATTAGATTAACTGCGGCTACACCAAAAGCCGAGGCGACTAATCGGTCTAGGGGTGAGGCTGTACCACCGCGTTGGATGTGTCCTAAGACAGTGACTCTTGTTTCTGCACCGATGCGATCGCTAATTTGGTCGGCTAGATATTCCCCAATTCCCCCATATCGTGATTGACCCAGGCGATTAGTTAAGGTGCGAGTTTCCCCTTCTTGAGTCCGCACAGCTTCGGAGACAATCACTAAACAATAGTTTTTGCCGTCTTCTTGACGGTTTTTAATGTGATAACAAATATCATCCATACTGTAGAGGATTTCGGGAATTAAAATCACATCTGCACCCCCAGCAATTCCCGCAGCTAAAGCGATGTGTCCCGCATCACGACCCATGACTTCTAAGATCATGACTCGACTATGGGAAGCGGCGGTGAAATGTAATTTATCCAGTGCTTCGGTCGCAATATTAACGGCTGTATCAAAGCCAATGGCGTGTTCAGTAATACCGATATCATTATCAATGGTTTTCGGGATACCGACTAAGTTAATTCCGCCTTGTTGTGCTAAACGACGCAGAATTGCTAAACTACCATCCCCGCCAATGCCAATCAACGCATCTAAATCTAATTGATGATAGCCTGCAATAATTTCTGATGAGCGATCGCAAAAACTACCATCAGCCATCGGAAAAGCAAAAGGATCACCTTTATTAGTAGTGCCTAACATTGTGCCACCAGAAGTTAATAACGGATCAACTTGCTCGATTTCTAATTTAGTAACTTGTGGTGGTCTTGCCATTAATCCTAGAGTTGCTTGTCGAATACCTAAGACTTCCCAACCTTTACCATTAGCACAATGAACAACTGCTCGGATGACTGCATTCAAACCAGAGCAATCTCCGCCACTAGTTAGAATGCCTATACGCTTACTTTTACCCATATTTTTGAACACTGCAAACGTGAAATAATTTCACTCACTACCAGAGTTAGCTAACACTTGAAAAATCTGATTAAATGCTATGAATTTGGTTAATTTCAGCCCAAAATCACACCATCAAACTGATAACAGCAAAGTTATACTGTCATCTGACTATAAGCTCAATCTCAAAGTATAGTTTTGATTATTTCATTACTTTCAAAGTCTAGAATGATTTGTGTATGCACTATTTTCTCTAAACAAAAATTCATTCTTTGTTGTATTTTATAATTTAATTTTGCTAATTTTAACTATTGTCAACTGAGGTCTTAATACTTGATCTTGTATAATATCTAGGAGCCAGAATATTGTCCAGGACTTACTTACGTAAGTATCACAATTGGTGGTTGGTGCGTGACACTATCAATCTGATAACTACGTTCACATCTTCTAGTTGCGTCACACACCCTACAGAAAAAATATGCCAATTGCGTAAGTTTTATGGCAAAAAAGCGCGTATAATATTTTACTTTGTCTCTAAATAAGTCCTGTCTACTATGAAAGTACCTACGGCTTCACCCTCTGATTTTGCCAATGGTATTGTGATTTTCCTGTATTATCTTGCAGTTTTATTTATAAATAAAATCAAAGTCCTATAGTTTTTATTTGTAGAGTCTGATACTATATCTTTCAGTGCTGTTCGATGAACCATAGACGTTCTTGTATATATAGAAACGACAAAAACAGTATTTAAGTACTATTTTTGCAGATAACTAAATAACTGAAGAGGTATGAATTAGCGATTTAACTTCATGCCTGATCTGATGTGCGGTGACTTGTTATGTGTCGCCATACCAAATTATGTTCATCAATAGGTGTAAAGCCTGAACTCTCTAGCCTTCAGTCGAGAAGCAGCACAAGGAAATTCTAGGCTCAAATAACACAAATTGTTGCAAACTTGAAGTGGGTAAGGCGAATGTGGATGGCAGCAATATGTCTCCACTAAATTTAATTTTTCACTGTACAAAAAGATTGTGGTGAAAATAATCCGAAATTCTACAATTTGTATGTGAATTTAGTGACATTGCAACAGAAATGGGATGCACGCCTTATGCCAAAATATAGCGTTAATGAAGTTTTAGAAATTATCAAAAATCTGACAGTTGAAGAAAAATTGGAATTACAACAGTCTCTACCTAGCGTGTTAGGAAATATGCTGACTGCGGCTAAACCAGTGGAGTCTCATTCTCAGAATATTGAGGGGATTAATATTGGGAATGGTAACTCTGGTATTGCCTTTAATCAACTGCAAGCAGACCGGGGAAGTAATATCAGTCAAAGTCAGACTGAGGTAAAAATTCAGAATGCTGAGATACAAGAAGCACTGAAATTACTAGAGAAATTAAAACAGGATATTAATACAAATAATACTTTGAATTCGATTGAAAAGAAAACTTTAGAAGTGCCACTACAAACAATTGAAGGAGAATTGAAGAAACCAAAGCCAGATAAAAATTTAGTAGAACAAGGTATAGAAGCCTTGAAAAAAGGTTTAGTAGGAGTTGCGGAACTAGCTGATCCTGTGATGAAACTAGCTCCTTTAGTTGCTAGAGTGTGGGTTGGTATATGAGCAACCAATCTACTAATAATCAGTATGAAACGAAGCAAAATATTAGTAATGTTTCAATCGGTGACAGCAATGTTGTCACCTTTAATCAAACTCAGATTTTGCAAGTTTCTGTGGCTGAGATTAAAACCCGTGAATTTAGAGCGACTTCACCCTATAAAGGCTTAAAGAAATTTGAGCCAGAAGATAAAGACATTTTTTTTGGTCGTGATCAGTTTCTCACAGGTATAGTTAATCAATTACAACAAACCAATTTAATTTTGCTTTTAGGCGCATCTGGGAGTGGTAAATCATCAGTAGTGCGTGCTGGTTTAATTCCCTGGTTATCACAAAAATGGGGAACAAAATTGGTCAAACTGACTTTTACGCCAGATATTGATCCCTTTGAATCTTTCTATGCAAGTTTGCTGAGTAAATATAAGCAATCAGCAGTCCAGATGGCGCGAGAGGCTGAAACTGACACCTTAACAGAAGTAGTCAATAGGCTCAAGCAGCCTGATGATTACTGGTTTATTTTAATTGACCAGTTTGAAGAATTATTTACTACAACTCAGCCAGAAAAACGGAATAAGTTTATCTCTAGCTTAGTGCAGTTAAGTAAAATTAATGTTTCTAATGTTAAAATTGTGGCAACTATGCGGGCTGATTTTCTTGACAGATTCAGCCCTTATCCTGCCTTAGTAAAAGCTACAGATAACCATCGTCCTATAATTGCAGAGATGCAACAAGATGAGTTGCGTTTGGCAATTGAACAACCTGCGGCTCATCATGGGGTAGTGTTTGAAACGGGCTTGGTAGAGGAAATCATTAAAGATGTTCAAGGGCAAGCTGGATATCTACCTTTATTGCAGTACACTCTCAATCTCTTGTGGGAGACAGAAGTTAAAACTGGTAGTATTAATGACCGGACTTTAAATTTGAATACTTACCGGATGTTAGGTGGGGTGAGAGGTGCGCTGCAAGAACATATAGATAAAATCTATGGTGCGTTTTCTCAACCAGAACAATTAGCAACTCAGAAAATTTTCCTCAAATTGGTAGATATTGGTGGAGATTCGGAATCAAGTAGCGATTGGAAGCCAGTTCGCAGACGGGCTAATCGTTTTGAGTTTAGCGAGGAACTAGAGCAAAGTGTATTGAGGAAGTTGATCGATGAAAATCTATTGGTAAGCAATGCGCCTCAAGAAACCCTACACGATCGCCTAACAACAGCGCCAGTATCTACAGTAGAAATTGCCCATGAAATTTTGTTAACATCCTGGACAACACTCAACACCTGGATTGAGGAAAATCGTCAGGCGATCGCACTTTTTAACCGACTTAATGATGATGTTGCACATTGGCAGACTTTGAAAAATGACGATGAACTGTGGAGTGGATCAAAGTTAGCAAAAGTTGTAGAACTGCGACAAAACCCAGCTTTGAACCCAGCATTGGGTAAATTTAGTGAGAAAACTGCCGAGTTTATTGATGCTAGTGTCAAAAGACGCGATCGTCAACGCCGCCGCAGCATAATCGTACTCTCGGCCTTTTCTACGGTGGTGTCATTATTCGCCATTTTAGCCGGAATTCAGTACTATAGAGCCGAAACAGGACAAATTTCTGCTTTGAATCAAAGTTCCGAAGCCCGTTCTATTGCTAATAAAGCTAAGTTTGATGCCCTCTTAAGTGCTTTGGATGCGGCCAAACGCTATCAATCGCTGATTTTAAGCAACACTAATCCACAATTGCAAACAGAAATACAAGCCCAGTTAGGACAAGCAGTCTACTGGACAAGAGAACGCAACCGTCTGCAAGGACATCAAAGTATTGTTCAAAGTGTGAGTTTTAGCCCCGATGGCCAAATGATTGCCACCGCCAGCTACGATAACACAATCAAGCTATGGCAAGCAGACGGTAAACTGATCAAAACTCTCTTGGGGCATAAAAAACCCGTTATGAGTGTGAGTTTTAGCCCCAAGGGGGATATGCTGGCTTCAGCTAGTCAAGATAGCACAGTCAAACTTTGGGATCGCAATGGTAATCTAATTAAGACGATTGAAGCTCATAAAAGCTGGTTGTTAAGTGTAAAATTCAGCCCGGATGGTAAGACTATTGCTGCTGGGAGCAATGATTACACAGCCAAACTATGGCGTATTGACGGTACAAAAATTAATCCCATTAATCCCCTCAATGGACATAGCTCATGGGTGATGCAGGTGCTTTTTCATCCCAAAACCAATCAGATTGTTACTACTAGTGGTGACAACACTATCAAACTTTGGACACAAAATGGCAAACTACTGCAAACCCTGACTGGACATACTGACACTGTGATGAGTGCAGCTTTCAGCCCAGATGAAAAAATATTAGCAACTGCCAGCCTAGATAAAACAGTTAAACTTTGGAGTTCCGATGGGAAACTAATCAAAAGCCTTTCCCATCCAGAAAAACTATATAGTGTTAGTTTCAGTAAAGATGGACAGATTGCCTCTGGTAGTGTTGACGGAAATGTCAGGCTGTGGACGCAAGATGGCAAATTATTAGATACCTGGGCAGCTCATGATGGCGCAATTCCTAGCTTGACCTTTAGCCCTGATGGACAAACTCTCGCCACAACTGGTAACGATAACATTACCAAGCTCTGGCAAGTCCATCGCCGGTGGCTGACTGTTCTGAATGGACATCAAGATGCGGCAACTGGTGTCAATTTCCGCCCTGATGGGAAGCAAGTAGTCAGTGCTGGTAAGGGCGATTTGCTTTACTTCTGGAGTCCAAAAGGTAATTTACTCTTTACCCGCAAAACAAATCAAGGCAGTGTGTATGGTATGAGTTTCAGTCCAGATGGCCAAACCATAGCCTCTGCTGGTGGTGATTATACTATCCGACTCTGGGATGCTAACGGGAAAGAATTAAGAATATTACGAGGTCATCAAGATCGCGTTAATAATGTCAGCTTCAGCCCAGATGGACAGACAATCGCCTCTGCTAGTGATGATCAAACAGCTAAACTTTGGAGCTTAGACGGTAAACAACAGAAAACTCTTCAAGGACACAAGGGCAGAGTTTTAGGTGTCAGCTTTAGCCCCGATGGCAAAATCATCGCTACTAGCGGTGATGATCAGACAGTGAAACTGTGGGGAGTTGATGGTAAAGAACTGAGAACTTTAAGGAGACACACAGACCGAGTTTGGAATGTCAAATTTAGCCCCGATGGCAAAACCATCGCCTCTGCTAGTGCTGACGGGACAATCAAACTGTGGAGTTTAGAGGAAAAACTGATCAAAACCCTAAAGGGACATACGGCGGCGGTTCTTGATGTGAGCTTCAGTCCCGATGGAAAAGCGATGATCGCTTCTGCTAGTAGTGACAAAACTATCAAACTTTGGCGGACAGGTGGAACCTTAATCACAACTTTGAGGGGACATCAGTCGGAAGTCAACGCTGTGAATTTCAGCCCCGATGGCAAGTTTTTAGCCTCTGCTGGAAAAGACAGATTGGTATTGCTTTGGAATGTATCTGATTTAAGTTTGCCGAGGTTGTTGAAACAAGGATGTCAACAGATACATGATTATCTAAAAACTCACCCAGAAGTTTCACAAAACTTCTGTAATTAAACTCAATTTTGTTTTTATAAGGAGAAGGAAAATGACAAAGAAAGGAACAGGCTGGATTCCCGATTACCCCGATGTTAGAGACTTTACATTAGATAATGATGAAATTAAAAGTTTATCGAACAAAGTTCAAACTCAAGGCTCTAATGCTGATGTTGAGAGCCTCGCTGACACTTTGCGTAAAGCATTAAAACTTATTGAACAGCAACAAAAGAATAATCACGAGAATACTGACGATATAAATAAACTAATAAATCAGCTTTCAGGCGAATTCCATTTTGTAAATGTAGAAATGAATAATGTTCTAAAAGAAGGAATGTCTGACTCAGAAGTTTTACTGATTAAAAATTATTTACAACGTATTATTTCCACATGGAAAGTATTTCAAGAAAATAACAAATATAAGAAGTTCACGTATACACCAGCAATAAGCGACACAAGATTTGATGAACAGACTTGTGAAGCCGTTAGACAAGTCTTAAAACATCAACCATATTTAAAAAAGAATGGTTCTCAAGAACATGATGGTTCTATAGATAAAGATGATATGGACGCTTTAAAGCTATTGGCATTAGGCGCAGATATTACTCGTGATATAGAAAAGGAATTTATGGAATTAATTGCTGTGAATGCTGAAGAATACAAAAAAATAATTATAGATAGATATCAAGATAAAAAAACATTATATGACAATTATGAAAAAGATATTTCCATTAAATATTTATTATGTTTTCTAAAAGAAGATACTTTCACTCAATACTTATTGCCATTTTTAAAAAACATCGATAACTACAATGTTCGGCAAGTAAAACAAGACAATAGCTCAGAAATAAAAATAGAAACAGTCCAATATTACCAAGGCGTAATAGCCTTATACTTGTATATAATTATAAATAATCTTAATTCTATAAAAGCAGAAATAGAAAACAATGAGAATTTAGATTTTATATTACAACAAATATCAAAAATCCTCGAAAACAATGAGAGTTCGGATTTTACATTACAACAAATATCAAAAATCCTCGAAAACAATGAGAATTTAGATTTTATATTACAACAAATATCAAAAATCCTCGAAAACAATGAGAATTTAGATTTTATATTACAACAAATAAAAAATGGATTAATAATGCCCCCTTTCCAAAAAATAATCAAATGTATAGCAGAAATCGTAATAATAATATTAGCTATTAAAAGTAATGAAAAATTCCAATTTTTTATCAATGATTTTCAAAAAAGCTTAGTAAAAATCGGATTTAGTGCTTATGAATTAAGTGAATTTAAAAACATTAAAATTGAAAACTATAAAGGCATTATAGAATATTTAGGAATAGATTTTAGTAATAAAGGTGAGAATAAACTAGAGAAAATAACTACAAGTATAATAGAACCAAGCATTAGTAAGCTTAAGTATTTAATGGGATTGCTATATACAGTTTGTCCACCCATAATCCCAGAATCTCTATTCCAAAAAATAGAAATAACTATATCGGCACCAATTCCGAGCATGGTTAAGGAATTATTGATCAATAAATTATATGAGCAGCAGGCAAAAAAAAACGGAGATAATTCATCAGCCAATAAAAAAGAAATAAATCTTTTCTTGCAAAATAATAATGATGATCAAGCTTTACCATTATTAAAAGAATTAAATAAAATTTTACTGCAAGTATTAATGCCATTAGGCCAATACAATAACTTAAGCAAAGCTGTGGAAGACGGAATAGTTAAAATTCGGTCTTTCTTGAAAAAGAAACAAGAAGATTCAGAAGAAAGCAAGAACACAGAAAATCCCGAAGACAATATCAGAAAAATAATTCGAGAAACGATGGGGGAATATAATGTCACAATAGCCCAAGATTATAGCTTGATAAATGAAATATATTGGCAAAAATGGGATTATAAAAATTTTGAGACAAAAATTGACTCTATCTTCAAAGAAATCCAATCTATCTTGAAAAGTAGCAAGAGCAGTAGCGAGACCTCTGACTCTACTCAAACTTTTGGTTTTCTGGCTCCCAAGTCTAGAGCTACTAATAAACCCCTAAACAATAAGCCCCTGAAAAAGCCTTTGTTTCAAATTAGTGCTTCTCAACTATCATTGTTACTTGGAGGGGGGGAATTTCCAGAAAAAAAAGCTGATAAAACTAGCAAAAAGTCTTTAGAAAAACTAAACAATAGTTTGTTATTTCCGATTAGTAGCAATCTCCGTCAGCAGATTAAAACAGAGATAGAAAAAGCAAAAATAGATGAGACAACAAATAAACAAAGTAATGAGCAAAGTAATGAGCAAAGTAATGAGCAAAGTAATGAGCAAAGTAATGAGCAAAGCGTATTTTTATCATTACCAGAATTTGTAGATTTAAGCTACTGGTGTTCTCCTGTGGAGGATCAAGGTTCCTTAAATTCTTGCACAGCCCATGCAGGAATTGCCTTAATAGAGTATGCACAAAAAAAGAGTAGCGGTAGCTACACAGATGCTTCTCCTTTGTTTCTCTACCAAGTTACCCGTAACTTGATGCAACGAGAAGGAGATTCAGGAGCTTCTGTAAGAGATACAATGAAGGCGATGGTTGCATTTGGAGTTTGCCCAGAAGAGTATTGGCCTTACAATGAAGATAAGTTTAATGAAGAACCAACATCTTTTTGTTACTCCTTTGCTGAAAATTACAAAACAATCAAATATTTCCGCTTAGACGATGGTCAAATCTCTAAATATGCACTCCTCTCACAAGTCAAATTGCTGCTAGTTTCTGAAATTCCTTGTATATTTGGATTCACCCTTTATAATTCCGTCTACGATGAAGTGAATTTCAGTAGAGGACATATCCCTTTGCCCAGCAAACGAGATAAAGTCATTGGTGGTCATACTGTAGTTGCAGTTGGCTATCATGACCGCAAGATTATCGAAAATGAAGATGGTGAGCGATTTGAAGGAGCTTTGCTAATTCGCAACTCTTGGGGAAATCGTTGGGGTCAAGGTGGCTACGGCTGGATGCCTTATGATTACATTATTAGAGGACTCACAGCTGATTGGTGGTCACTCCTCAAAGCCGAATGGTTAGCAACTGGCCGTTTCGGCGCGGGCGCAAGTGCTTGGAATGCAGATAAAGGAGATAATGTGGGGGATGGGCAAACTCCAAAGGGACAAGGGAAATAAGTATACTTCCACCAACTAGTGAATAATTCCAGTAGTTACCCACAAAGGTTATCTGTTGAAAATGGGTGTAAGAGGATGTTTTAAAAGTCTTCTTGTTGGTAGCAAAACATTTTAGATCCCCCTAAATCCCCCTTAAAAAGGGGGACTTTGAAGTATTTCCCCCCTTTTTAAGGCTACGGTGTACACACAAGTCTTGAAATCCTACCTAACGTTTGGTTTCATCGTCTAGCTTTCGGTTTTGCGATCGCTTTGAAAACCTGTCATTGCGAGGAGGAACGACGTAGGCGTAAGACTTCCCGCAGGGTAGCAATCGCCAAAACTACGGGATTATGCGATTACTTCGCTCCGTTATCACTGCGCTCGTAATGACAATTCAAGGGGTCTATAACGCCTGAAACCCTTGCTGATAGTACTTGTGTGTACACCGTAGCCTTTTTAAGGGGGGTTAGGGGGGATCAAGAAGTGCTAATAAACACAACGAACCACTTTTAAAACAACATTTAAGATGCTGCAAATAAACCCCTCAAACTTCCAGTCTCTTGGCGTTTCTTGCAATTTTATTTCTAGACTAACTACAGCAGAAAAAATTCAGATTTTAATTAACATTTATCAAGTTTCTCAAAAGTGTTTGACTTGCAACTTTCAAATGGCAGATTGTTAGTTAAACTTTAAACGCTATTATTGAAGTTTATAAATCTATTATGCACTGGTTATTATCTGGGCCGTTGAGTGTAGAAAAATTAACGGTGAAGATTGCGGGTTTACCTGCATCGTTACAAGGTAAGAAGTTGGTGCAGATGTCAGATTTTCATTATGATGGTGCGGGTCTATCGGATGAGATGTTAGAACAAGCGATCGCACTGAGCAACCAAGTCAAACCAGATTTAGTCATATTAACAGGCGATTATGTTACCACAAGTCCCCAACCAATTAATGACTTAGTTTTAAAACTCAAACAATTGCAAACTCAAGCAGGTATTTATGCTGTCCTGGGTAATCATGATATTTATTACCGCTACTCAAAAAGGGACATTACCAAGGCTTTAACTCAAATTGGCGTGCGTGTTTTATGGAATGAAGTCGTTTATCCGTTTGGGAATGAATTAGCATTAGTCGGACTGGCAGATAGGTATTCACCAGAATTTAACCCTGCACCTGTTATGGAGCAGTTAAACCCAAATATACCCCGCATTGTGCTATCTCATAACCCCGACACGGCAGAAATATTGCAAGCTTGGCGGGTAGATTTGCAGTTATCTGGTCATACTCATGGTGGTCAAATAGTCATTCCCGGACTGGGGGCGGTGGTTGCTTATCGTAAAAACATACTGCAACTAATACCCCACAGAATCCGGCGTTGCTTTCCCTATTTACGCCGAGATAACTTTGTCCTCCGTCATTGGGAATGGGCGCAGGGTTTACATCGTGTAGGAAGGAATCTGCTATATGTCAACCGTGGTTTAGGAACTTATTCTCCCGGAAGGCTATTTTGTCCGCCAGAAGTAACAGTTATTACCTTAGAAAGAGAATAAGTTGTGATGTCAAGAATTCAGGAGCCAGGAGTCAGAATGCAGTATAAATTAGTTGTGAGTAACAAAACAGAATCTTTGATTAATTGATTCTGGATTCTGGCTTCTGTATTCTGTATTCTTCTATATTTTTTACAATTTCTTAAGATGAATTTTGATATTTGGTAAGCTGTAAACGCTAATATGAGGAGTGTTTTTGGCGCTATGCACTGGTTGTTTACGGGACGTTTAAGTGTAGATAAAATCACGGTTAAGATTGCCGAATTACCACAATCTTTAGAAGGGATAAAGTTAGTCCAGTTATCAGATTTTCACTATGATGGTATGCGACTTTCTGAGGAAATGTTGCAAGAAGCGATCGCAGTGACTAATGAAGTAGAACCTGATTTAATAGTGTTAACTGGTGATTATGTCACTGATGATCCTTCCCCAATTCATCAACTTGTGATGCGACTCAAACATCTACAAAGTCGCTGTGGTGTTTATGCTGTACTTGGCAACCATGACATACACTACAATCATTCTCAAGCTGAAGTGACGAAGGCTTTTACTAGTATCGGTGTCCATGTTCTGTGGAATGAAATCGCCTATCCCTTTGGCGATGAATTACCAGTGGTTGGTTTAGCTGATTATTGGTCGCGGGAGTTTAATCCTATACCAGTTATGCAGCAACTCGACCCATTCACACCGCGCATTGTTTTATCTCATAATCCCGATACTGCCAAAATTTTAGAACAGTGGCGAGTTGATTTACAATTATCTGGTCATACGCATGGTGGTCACATTGTTATTCCTGGTTTTGGCCCTGCGGTGTTTTATTATAAAAAGTTACTCAAACAATTACCAAAAAAACTCCGGCGTTGGGTTCCATTTTGGTTTGGCGATTGCTCAAAGGTCGTGAGATATTGGGAATGGGCGCAAGGATTTCACAAAGTAGCTAATAATCAGTTATACGTGAATCGTGGCTTAGGAACTTACAGACCAGGACGCTTGTTTTGTCCACCTGAAGTTACGGTGATTACTTTAATGAAGTCTGAAGTATAAAATTTTAGCCTGGGAATATTTGTGCTGAAAAATATTAACCGCCTCAGTTAAGACCGATGAATGTCTGTAACTTGAGGCGGTTGATTAAATATAAGGGTCGTCCGAAAAGACTGAAAAAATTGAAAAAACAGAAGAACTAACTCAAATAAGGTGGACAAACGCAATCGTTACTCTCAAACTTCTTTCAGCATCCTTGATTCTAATAGGCAGGCATTTCTGGCTGTATGTTTAAAAACCTCCAACAAAATCAATCAATAGACTAGACTTAAGGCGAAAACACTTCCATAGGATGCCATGTTTGATTTGCGATCGCTCATTTAGATTTTAGAGCGGGAGGTACAAGCTCTAATCTCAAGTTGCTAACTTCACTTAGACTTAACCTTTCTGTACCTTGACCTTAATCTAGCACGCTGCAATTTTCCGTGGTATACCTGTTTACTAAATTTGAATAGCGTTAATGTGTCGTAATATTACAGGAATTTTTCTTCAGCATTGTGAAGCTTTTTAATCACATATATATTAAGTTTATTTACGCTTATCTTGCACCTAGCAACTGAAGTTGCACACCAGAGAGGGAGTCAGGAAGCCTACCCACGGCGCTAACACTGCTTGTGCGTCCACATTTTTATAGCCGCAAATTCCATCCGTTGGGGCTATGTGTAAGATATGCTGCGATCGCCATCTGTGCGACGATATCGGTAAAATTTAATTCTGCTCACCAAACTTGTCAAAAAAGTGGAGGATTCATACCCACCACTTTCTTGTTATGGTTGCTTTAACCCTTGACACATACAACTTGCTTGAGTGTCGCCACAACTTCCACTAAATCAGATTGATTTTCCATTACTTGCTCAATTGGTTTATAAGCACCTGGAATTTCATCCAAAACATCATTATCTTTGCGGCATTCTACACCTTTAGTCTGCTCAATTAAGTCATCAAGTGTGTAGACATTTTTGGCTTTATTTCTGGATAATAATCTGCCAGCACCATGACTACAAGAACAGAAACTATGAGCATTACCTTTGCCTTTGACAATGAAAGATTTCGCTCCCATTGAACCAGGAATAATCCCATAATCTTCTGTCTGGGCGCGGACTGCTCCTTTACGAGTGACATACACATCTTCGCCAAAATGTACTTCTTTTTCGGCGTAATTGTGATGACAATTTACCTGCAATAAAGGTTTAGTTACTTTTCCACCCGCCAAATGTTTTTCAATAATGTGCTTAAAACGCATCATCATGACATCGCGGTTGAAACGTGCATAGTCTTGCGCCCATTGCAAATCATTCCAGTAAGCTTGAAATTCTGGTGTATTTGCCACAAAATAAGCTAAGTCTGGGTCAGGTAAATTATTCCCTGCCATCTTGGCTAATTCTTTAGCTGTATTAATGTGACATTGAGCTAATTTATTCCCAATGTTACGTGAACCAGAATGTAACATTAGCCAAACTTGGTTCTCTGTATCGAGGCACACTTCAATAAAATGATTCAATTTGTTACTGATTGCTGGCTTAATTTATTAAGTCTCCATAGCCTCATTTCTACACTATTTTGACTTCTATTAAGCACTTTCAATAAATGAAAGTAGCAATCGATCAAGTCATTTCTGCTTGATTCTATACCTTCTTGTTCGGTATAGTTCGGAGCACACCTTCATCCTAAATTATTAGCTATTTAGGATGCCCAAGTCCCTCTGCTCTCTACGGGGCGTTTTACCGCTTCCCTCGGTATTAGCAATCTCAGCCTTCACCGATTTGGACGAGTTTTGATTACTGTATTACTACAGTAAGGGGCAATCTTTCACCCCCGCCAAGAGAACCCATTTGTTTCATCGATTTATTTTCTAAGTCCTGCACACCAGGGTGCAAATCTTGAAAATCATGCCAACGTTGCCAGTTAGTAACTGATTTTTCAATTTCTTTATTTTCGTTGAAACCTGTGGGAATTGCTGCTTCAATATCTAGGCGAATTTTTTTAAGTTTGCCTTCTAATTTATCGCCACTAAATGGCATTTTGATAGCAGACATACCACAACCAAGATCCACGCCCACAGCCGCAGGAATGATGGCATCTTTGGTAGCAATTACAGAACCAACTAAAGCACCTTTTCCTAAATGCACATCTGGCATTAAGGCGACGTGTTTAAATACAAATGGTAATGATGCCACATTTTGCGCCATCTTGGTTTCATCACTTGCTAAAGGATGATTTGCCCAAGATAAAACAGGTGTTTGTGTGTTAATTTCTAAGTTTTCGTAAGGCATTTTGGTGATTTAGATATGTTTGATGGTAGTTATTGGTCATTTGTCATTTGTCATTTGTCATTTGTTATTTGTCATTTCATCTAGCCTCTAGCCTCTATCCCCTAATAACTTGTACTGGACTCAACCGGAAAACGCTGTAAGTAAACAGTTTAGTCCTAGAAGCTAAATAGATAGCCTACTGTTATTCTGGCTTCTGACTCCTGAATTATGCTGTAAATCAAGTTTTGCATTGAGTTTCGATAAATTACCTGCATAATATCACTTGTAATATATTTGTAGTACAAAAAATAGATGGATGTCAATCCTGGTGCTTGGTGAGCAAAGCAGGATTTGGCAAGATACATTAAAATTTGTCAAGAAAATGACTAAATAAATATTATGGCAACGGCTCAAGATACCATCTGGGAAAGTTTTTTATCTCCGGTAGTGCGTTTTTTGATTGATGAGGAGAAGTTACAAAGATACGCACTGAGTATTGATTGGGAAAAAGAGGGCGATGTAATTCGTTCTGCCGATGTTACAATTCCTGCGTACTACAAGCAAAATTTTCACGGTATCAAAGGCGGATATCTCAATTCTAGTGCGGCGGTAAGTTACGACCCAATTACGGAATACGTCTTGCCTCCGAATGAAACTTGGGTGCGTCAAGCATTGATTGATGCGGTGAAAGTTCAACCAAGGCGCATACTTGATTTAGGTTGTGGTACGGGTTCCACAACTTTGATGTTAAAACAAGCTTTCCCTCAAGCGGAAGTGATTGGTTTGGACTTGTCTCCATATATGCTGGTGAGGGCAGAAGATAAAGCCAGAACTACCAATTTAAATATTATCTGGCGACATGGCAACGCCGCGCAAACTGATTTCCCCGATGCTTCGTTTGATTTAGTTACCGCGTCTTTACTATTTCACGAAACACCAAGTGCAGTTACCCAAGCAATTTTGCAAGAAAGCTTTCGGTTATTAGTAGCTGGTGGACAGGTTTTAATTTTAGATGGCAATCAAAAAACCCTGCGTCAGTTAGATTGGCTGAATAATATCTTTGAGGAACCTTATATTCATGAGTATGCTGCTGACAGTGTAGATGCGCGGCTGGGTGCGGCGGGGTTTCAAGGAGTACGCACCGAAGATGTTTGGTGGATACATCAACTAAGTAGCGGGATAAAACCAACTCTAATCACAGGTTCAGCTATGCAAGCCACAGTCCGCCAGCATAGTCAGGGATCAACAGACAGCACAATAGATAATAATGATTTGGAGGGTTTAGAATCTCCAGTATTTGGCATAACGGCATGAGTTTAAAGGCAGTTCTGTTTGATTTTAATGGTGTCATCATTAACGATGAACGTATTCACCTGCAATTAATCGATGAGATTCTCGTGAATGAGAATCTCCAACCCCAAAAACCCCAAGAGCGTCAGACTTGTTTGGGCAGGAGCGATCGCGCTTGTTTTCAAGAACTGCTGGCAAATCGCGGTAGAGTAGTCACGGAAGAGTATCTCAACCAGCTACTTCACCGCAAAGCTGAAGCTTATGTGCTGGAACTGGAAAAATTAGAAAAACTGCCCATATATTCAGGTGTAGAAGATTTAATTTATCAAGTACGTTCCCAAAATCTCTATTTAGGTTTAGTTAGTGGCGCACTCCGTAAAGAAATAGAATTAGTCCTCAACCGCGCCAAACTCGCAGAATACTTTACAGTTATTGTTGCAGGAGACGACATCACCACCAGTAAACCCCAACCAGATGGTTATCTGTTAGCAGTGGAACGCTTCAACCAACAATCTCCCGAATTAAATTTGCAACCCCAAGAATGTATCGCCATTGAAGACACCCCCGCAGGTATCCAAGCCGCCAAACTAGCCAACATGAAAGTTGTGGGTGTAGCCAATACCTATCCTTTCCATATACTTCAGCGTTGCTGTAACTGGACTGTAGATTATTTGACTGATTTAGAACTCGAACGAGTGCAGAACGTGTTTTCTGGCAAAGAACCGCAGCCAAGGGTAAGTGAGTGTTAAAATGTTATTTGGTGGCAGAGCGTTGATTAAATTGCTGATATTCTTCTTAACTCAGCACTCACAACTCAGCACTCAGCACTATTTTAAGGGGAATTAGCTCAGTTGGTAGAGTGCTGCGATCGCACCGCAGAGGTCAGGGGTTCGAGTCTCCTATTCTCCATTGTTGTCCATTAAATTATTATTGTCAGTTTTAAAGAATTATTGTCCAATTTTACCAAGTGAAGGGGCATAAATTGCCTATTTTACAGACTTTCAGCCATCGAGATAGCTTTAAAGAATTATTGTCCAGAGTTGAAACCAGTTTTAAAGAATTATTGTCCAAAATTAGGACGCACAATATTGTGGAATTTAATTTTGGAAGATTAGGGCAAACCTATTGGTTATTAAAATAAAATTTATTAAACCTTTTAAAGTGGCTCAAAACCTGCTGTGCAAATTAATCTACCTTTCAAAAGATTCATTTGCAGCCTAATGCCAAAAATTTATTACCTTTTTGTCTACAACGGCTGCGTCTTATTGTGCGATCGCAGCACTCCTTTCAAACTACCCTAATAAATCAATATACGACAAAAAGATAAATTTAGCTCACTGAAAAATAGGTAAATCATGTTTTTCCAACCACCAACAACTATAGGGTGTTTTAAACTTGGTGCAGTGTGGGTTAACTCCTTATTCCTGGTTGTAAGTTCCAACCTACTACCTACCGTCAGGGTTCTTGAAACCTGAAATATGTCTGCTGCTAGGGTAAGATTTTGCTTTTAAATTACCAACTACCGTCAGGATTGTTGAAACTTTAGTAACCACAGCATTCAAGCTTGTGAAGGGACTTTCAAATTACCAACTACCGTCAGGGTTGTTGAAACCTTTTGCTCCGGTGAAATTAGCAGCTACAACAAATACTTTCAAATTACCAACTACCGTCAGGGTTGTTGAAACTATTAACTGCCAATTCGCATCAAGGTGGATTGGCTTCTTTCAAATTACCAACTACCGTCAGGGTTGTTGAAACAGTTGAGCTGGTTTTTGTGTGGGGAGATTGAAGAACTTTCAAATTACCAACTACCGTCAGGGTTGTTGAAACCCCGATGACTTTGCCATATTTCGGGACATAATCATCTTTCAAATTACCAACTACCGTCAGGGTTGTTGAAACTTCGCACATACTGGCGAGGCATGAAGATAATCAGGCTGCTTTCAAATTACCAACTACCGTCAGGGTTGTTGAAACTGACTAATTCGCCAGTGGAGGACGTAACCGGAAGACTTTCAAATTACCAACTACCGTCAGGGTTGTTGAAACACTGACGTTCAAAATCTTTACTTGCACTGTGTTCCACAGGTGCTTTTGGCAAGTCTATATTAAAAGCAATTTTCTACAGCAGCTAAATAAACTTAGATTCACCTTGAGAAGTATGAAACCTAGTTTAGACAAGATTTGTAGAATTTTGGCAGCACCTTGGGGATTTTGCCCTCGCTTTGACTTGCCAAAAATAAAAATTAGGGGGTAGTTAGTAGTTCAGTAGCCACCGTGACGGTATACCCGTACCCTTACTTTGTTATAAACTAAGAGGTATAAGTTCCTTGTACAACCAAAACCAAAGATTCTAGTCATACAGGCCGCTCTGGCACCCAACACCAAGCTAAAAGAGTCTGATGTCAAGAGCTAAGGTTCTGGGCTGTTTGAAACCCTAACACCTCATACTTCCCATGCGTCTCGGTGCGAGTCCTTTCTCATCTAACAGCAGCATTTGCTTACCCAAACAACTACTGCTAACAAACACTTAGATGAACGCATAGGTAGAGTTGGCAGCTACCAGGGCCAGAAAGAATACGCTGGTCAAAGCGTTAAACTAACCCATTCTGACAGTATCTAATCAAAGGGGTTGATACTGTAGCATCTTATATGATGGCACCGATTTATTACACTTGATAATACAATATTTAGGTAGAAATTTATCTACCAACAGTATTAATTCTGCTTTGGTAAGTAAACAAGACTAAATCTCTGGCTTTCTCTTCCAGAGTGCCATAAGATGGCTGTACACCAAACTCAACACTGATTTTCAATTCGGCAGCTTTTGACTTTATAGATTGTTGAAGCCTTCTGTAGCTCCAATTGTGTATCTGGCGATTATATTCCTTGACATATAATTTTTGTGCATTGACATCACCGGGAAATTTGGTTTCTGCTTTTGCTTGAATTACACTGGTACGATTTTCCCTAATGCCTTGTAACCCAGGTAAGACAATGCTATCAGCCTGATATTCCTTAGCGACTTCCACGATTCTTTTTGCCAGTAATTTATCAACATATTCCCCTAGCTGTGACTCTCCTAGATGACATGGGGAATCTTTTTTCTGAGCTTTTTCCCTCTCCTTACGCAAATGCACTTGTTGTCTTCGTCTACGGCTTAATAGTGGAAAAGCATTGCCCAGTAACTGTTTGAGCGTTTTACATATCAGTATTTGTTGGTTAGTTACATCAACTACAGAAAGCGTTACTAACTCAACCGGATGAAAACTAACTCCAACAATTATGTTAGATTGACCTCGATAAATTGGCTTACTAGGACGAGTAAATGAATTATTAAGACGAGACAATGAAGCTATATTTTTACTGAGCTTCTTCTGTTCTTTGCTATCAATATCTTCATTGTTTCCTACCTTATCTACTTGTTTTTGAGCTTTATTAGTTTTTTCCTGTCTTACTTCCTCTGTACCCTCTGCTGTCCATAAACGAGCGTCATAGGTACAATGTAGGGTTAGTTTATTTACTTTCCAGGGTTGACCTTTACCTTCCTCTTGTTGCCATAATAACTGTGCAGAACGTAGTGTAACCAAGCTACCAGAGAGTTTTTCTTTTCCCTTTTCACTTTCCTTAACAGCTTTGTAGTCTTCTAAAAAACGTTCAAAAAAATGAAGTTGGCGTTTATCACAACAGATTTTAAAATGATATTTTGACCAACCATTGAAGTAAACATAAATGTTTCCATTATCATCTTTATACCAACTTAAATCTCCATATAAATAATCTATAGGATAAGGTAATGATGATTTTTTACTTAAAAAAAAATTTATCCACTCTGAATATTCATTATTGTCTTTTGGAACTTGATTTATGAGATTATCCAATGCCTGATTATATATTTCTCCAGTTATATCTCTACCATGAGGTAATCTACTATTCTGTATCTGTTTGTTTAAGCGTTTAATCTCTACTTCTTTTTCAGTACGACGCATTTGAAGCTCTGTGATATCTTCTTCTATCTCAGTCACATCATTCTGATTCTTTATCAGGTAGGTTACTGCACATCGCGTTAGAATATCCTGTGTTTCCCTATGAATTTCATACAAAATTTTAGTTACGCTTTTCGGAATGTTGTTATTGACATTTACTTGAGATACTGAATTTTGGCTTTGTCTCAACAATTCTTCTGCTTGTCTCAGTATTTCTTGTGCTTTGCAACGTATTGTCTGTAAATCACAATTACTTTCTTTTACAAGTTCAACATCACTTTTAAGTATATTGTTGAGAAAGTATTCTTTACCTTCTTTCTGCTTCTGCCGTTTTTGGTATAGTTGAAGCCATGAGGAATAAACCTCTGTTACCAAAGAGTCTGCTGATGTGCGGAGACGACCTGACTGGTATTTCAAATCAGAATCTTCTATTAAAATTTTACGTAAATTAGTGATTTCCTTTTTAGTTATTGTGCCATTTTCTTTATAGGTTTCAAATTCTGGTTGCTCACTTACAAATTTCAATAATTTAACAATTAGGGGCGTATTTTTTTGAGTCATTTCTTCCCATACTTTACGAAGTACATCTTCTGTAGCACATAAATCACAGCTTATAGTTCTTAAAATTGGAGCGGTATAAATTTTTTCAGTAGTGTGGCTCATAGTAACAACAAATCCATAGAACTAAATGTTTTTTATTTGTGCAATTAAAGTTAACTGGTGATTTACCTGCGCCAAGGCAAATTTTTGAACATGAAATTAATGTGTAGGAATGTTTTTAATCTATCACATGAACATTGCCACACATTGTTAAACATTATTTAGCCTTGTTACAAGGTTACGAGGGTATGATTGATTGGCGATAAATCTTTTAACTATTGATGAGCCAGACCGATCGCGTACAAACTTCGATATACTTTCCCAAAGATATTCATGAGGCTTTGGTGAGATGGGCGCAGGAAGAAGACCGTCCCATCAGTAATCTTGTGGTGCGAATTGTTAGTAAAGCTGTTGAGGAGCGACAAAACAAGCAGAATCCACCGCAACAATAAGCCAGCCATCGGGAAATGATTTTCCTTGACAGACTGCTACCCCTCATCGCAATTTATAAGCTAAAAATTGCGCCGTTTTTTGCTAACCAATCTTTTCTTTCCACGCAGTCAGGTAAGATTCGCTCTACCCTGTCCCAAAAATCTCTATTGTGGTTGGGTTGAACTAAGTGAACCATTTCATGAACTACGACATATTCAATCATCGCATTAGGAAGCAAAGCAACACGCCAGTGGAAATAAATATCACCTTTCGGGTTACATGAACCCCAACGATTACCGAGTTCGCGCACTTGGATAGAAGTAGGTTTTGCGCTGATTCTGTTAGCGATAGATGTAGTAATTAATTCTAAATGCTGTTGAATATGACCGCGATACCACTGAATAAATAAATCTCGACCTTGCTCTTGATGCGATCGCAAAAGTTCAAAGCGTCCTTGATAAAGTCTAAGTGGGTTGTTTGCGCTATCTACTAATTTCAGGCGATAGCTGCGTCCTAAATAGTGGAAGCCTTCGCCAGGTAAATAAGTTTTTTGTTCAGTTGGCTGTTTTATGGCTGATTTTTTCAGCAGTTTGCTGTAAATCCAGAAGCGACGTTGTTCGATAATTTGTCCTAGTTTTTCTACTGGGACTTGAGGTGGTGTTGTTATGATTAGTTGACCGTCGCGTTCGATGGTAATTTCAACTGTGCGACGACGGGGACTTTCGCGCAGTTCAAAGGAGAGTTCTCCAACATTAATGGTTTTCATCGCCCTCGATTTACATCGTGTCGCTCGGCTAATTGGGTGATTTGGTCTGCTAAACCGTCCAGTTTACTATCTGGGAAGACATTTAAATCTTCTAATTTCAGCCAGATATTCTTGCAGAGGTTTTCTCTAGCTACCAAATCGTTCCAGAAGCCGATTACATAACTTTGGCTGTAGATATACTCTACCAGTTCGGTGCTAAAGGTTTGTAGTTGGATGGAAATTTCTGGTGTTGGTGAGTCTAGCGCATCTATGAGAGCATTGAAGAAGGGGCGAATTCGGGCTGATGGTTGATTTTCGCTAACTTCGGTTTGTTCAGTTCGGACTTTTTGCGCTAGATTTAAAAATTCTGTAGCGATCGCATCCCAATTTGCACCCAAACGTTGTAAAATTTCTTCTAGTTTATCGCTGAGGTTGCGATAATAAACTGGGTCATCGTCTAGATGGGTGCGGATGTGGTAACGGATGGCGTGTTCCATTTCAGCCGCACGAGTTTGCACGGAACGCCTTTGTTGTACCCGTTGCTCAAAGTCGAGGTCTAAAATATTTACTGGTGAGACTTTGAGGTTAATACCCTGAGATTGGATGTGTTGGTCTATTAAAGCTTGAACTTTTTCTTTAGCGTCTTCTGGGCGTTCATCTCGGAAAATATCATCGACTAATTTCTTTAATTCTCCCAATTTTTTCGCATCTTTGAGGTAGCGCAAAGCTTGGGGACGAGGTAAAAAAGCATCCATTGCTTGCAGAAACTCCCGCAGCAGTTGGTAGAATTCCGCGCGAGATCGCTCGTCATGATTTAGGATATTTATACAAGCTTCTTTGTCATCGTCAATATTTAAGTTGCGTTCTTGCCAAAAGTTCATTGCCCGGTGGTGGGCTTCATCTAGTTTGGGTAGTTCTTCTTGGATATCAAACCAGGCACCATCGACATCTTCTTGGTCGTAGACACTCATGGCGGCGGCGATATCGATACCGTAATAGTCTACAATTAAACCGTAGTCTTTACCTTCGGCAGTACGGTTAGTACGAGCGATCGCTTGTAATAAGTCATGTTCTACTAAGCTGCGGTCTACATATAGCACTTGTTCTAAAGGTGCGTCGAAGCCTACCAGCAATTTATTATTCACAATTAAAAAAGCTAAACCGTCTTCATCTAAGTTTTTCCAGAAGCGGTTTTTGTAAGTAGTGTGGTTGTTTTCATCCGTCCATTGTTTCCAAGCTTGGGGGTCTTGTTTGCTGTTGGCGGAGATAATCGCCGCAAATTCCAGGCGCTTGATGGTATCTAGGTAAGGATAAGCTTGTACGAGGGTGCGGTATTCAGTTGGTGCGGATTCTAATTTCAGACTTTGCAAAATAACGGCTTTTGACTCTAATTCTTGAATCAATTCCTCTTTGGCTGCGGTAAGATATTGCTGGTACAAAACACAAGCTTGGCGATCACTTGCTGCTACCTGAGCTTTAAATTTATCAGGCATGATGCGCGTGACATAGTGGCGTAAGATATGTCTAGCCTTGTCCTTCATCAGTTCTTTAGCGTTGAGGACGTTCTTTTTTCCGGCGTATTTGGATTTAATCGCTGCCCGTTCTTCTGCGGTATAGTCTTGAAATAGCACCTCAAAAAGTTGGTCTAGAGTAGTGGCTCCTTTAACTGCTCCCATTGTTTCCAGACCTTCGTAGAAAATGGGAACGGTGACATTATCTTTTTGGGAATCCCGAATACTGTAGATATCAATATAGGGATTTTCGTCATGGGCAAAGATGTCTTTTGTTTTCTTTTTCTTTGCTGAGATGATGGGAGTCCCTGTAAAACCAATTTTGGCGCAGTTGGGTAAAGCTTTGGAAAGGTAAGCGTGAAGGGTGTTGCTGTGGGAACGGTGAGCTTCGTCGATTAATAGTAAAATGCCTTCGGAGGGATTGAGAGCATTGTTTAACTCTTCAATATCAGCGTATTCTTTCGCTTCATTAATTTTGTTAAATTTCTGAACCATCCCAAAAACAATACCCGGCCCTGTTTGTCGCAGTTTCTTCGCTAAATCTTTGATGTTTTGGGCGACTTGCAAAGTTTGACCGGAAAGGGTTGCTGTTTCTGATAGTTGGTCTTCTAAATCTGTGCGATCGGTAACGATGACCGCTTTAAACTGTTGAAGTTGGGGAATTGTCCGCAGTTTGCGGAGGATAAACACCATATCCAAGCTTTTACCTGAGCCTTGGTAATGCCAGATAATACCGCCGCGCTGGTCTTGGCTACCATGTTCTGTTTTGGTTTTACCGTGTATTAAGCGGTCAACGGCTTTAGATACGCCTCGGAATTGTTGATAGCGTGGGACTATTTTGATGCGGCGGTTGTGTTTGGTTGTGAAGAGAATGTAGTGGCGCAGGATGTCCAGCAAGTTAGCAGGGTGAAGCATTCCGGCGATGAGTTGCTGGCGGCGGTTAAGTTTGGATAAGTCAATTAAATCTTCTAACTTTTCGCCACTTTTGACTGCTGCTAAAGTCTCGTCTTCGTTAGTAGGGGAAGATTCAGGTAATAAGTAATTAGATGCACTTGAGATTAATTCCTCTTCGGGAAGGGTAGGGTTTGTAATGTCTAAAATCTGAGCTATGAGGCTGGAATCGAAGGGACTGGTATCCTTCCATTCGAGATAATGCTTGGGTTGACTCCCCACCGTACCCACCACAGCCCGCCCGGAGGTGCAGGAAATCATCAATTGATTGTAGTGAAATAGACGCTCAATTCCTTCGGGTTGTAAGCTGTTACGTTGGTTGGAGTAAAGTAGCAAGTCTTGAATCCCAGATTTGAGCATATCTGCACCTGGGGCTTTGCATTCGATGACCACGAGGGGGATACCGTTGACAAACAAAATAATATCCGGGCGGTAGTGACCTTTAGGGCCATTTACTCCTGGTGGGTCGATGCGGAATTGGCTGATGGCGAGGAAGTCGTTACGTTCCGGGTGGTCGAAGTCTATGAGGTTGATGGTGGTTTGTTTACCTGTGAGTCCTTCGACTTTCACGCCTGTGAGGAGAAGTTTTGTCAGGGTTTCGTTTTTCTCCATCAGCTTACCTGGGCCAAGGTTTTGCAGTTGGTTGATGGCTTGGTTGATGCGGTGTTGGTCTAGCCAGGGTTGTCCGTTAGGGTCGAGGTTGATTTCTCGCAGTTGGCGTTGGAGTCGGGAAAGTAGGAGAACTTCGTGGTAATCGTCTCGTTGTTCGGGGATTGTTGCCAAGGGGTTTGCTTTGATGTGTTCCCAGCCTAAACCGCCGGGAAGTTGTCGCATTTTTTGGAGTTGTTCGATTGTGGGTAATTCTGTATATGTCTCTTCAAGTCCCGACCCCATCTTTTTCTCCTTTGTTGGTTAAATTTTGACGCGCACCCGTCCGGTTAATAGGTCGGACATTAAGCCTTTTTTTAAAAGTTTGAGTTTTTCAAGATATTTCTCTCGTTGTAAAATTTTTAAATCTTTAATTTCTATACTCTTGGCAATTTTTTCTTGCTCATCAACAGGCGGTAAAGGTAGATATAAGTTCAAAATTATTGCCTGAGAAATATTAGTTTGTGATTCAGCTAAACCAGTTTTAAATTTTGATAAATAACTTTGTACCTGATTACTAGACAAGGCATAAGTTAGAAAATCAGCCCTAATTTTTTCATTTGGTACTAAGCGGTAAAGTTTATCCGAAAGTATAAGCTTTGGTTGCGTATTTCTTACCAAAGCTACAACCCCTACACGGGAATTAGGCCCCGCTCTCGTTATTAATACATCACCCGGTTTTACTTCGTAGTGCGCTCTTGGACTCAAATTACTGGGTAAACGCTTATTTTCAATATCTTGGTATCCTTCCCATACAACAGATGTTGTCTTTAAAACTCCCCATTCACCAGGTTCTGCTCTGAAAGATTCGCAATCAGGACTCCATCCCTGTTCGATTGTTTTTATACATTGCTTAATAGTTTCAATATCCCAATCTTTCGGAATTATCCCCAAGGGCGATTGCTTAAACAATTCAGGATTACGTGTATAATCTCTCAGTTCGCCATGATCGTCAATACCGCGTGTGAGGAGATCGTGCAGTAGTCCGGCTTTAGCTTTTTTGAGTTTTGTGATGTGGGTGTCGGTGAGTGCGATCGCTTGATCAATCGCGTCGAGAATTTCAGCAATCTTTTGCTGTTCGGGTAGTTGAGGTTTTGGTAAGCGTAATTGTCGGAGAACAGTAGCACTCAAAACTTCCATCGTTCCACCCTGAGCAATTTTATTCAATTGATAGCGAACGATAGAAGACTCTAATAAATGCTTTAAATATTGAGTATTTGTTTGATAATGAGGACGTAATCTGATTAAACGTGGATTAATAATACCTGGATGAAAAGGTTCTCTGACTACTAAAATTTTTCCTACTGTTCCAACAAGACTCAGAAGAATATCATTAGCTTGCACAGCAAAACTATGCAGTTCTCTAAATTTTGCTTTAGATATGAAGTAGTCTCCTACTGATAAATCTCCTGCTATTACCTGTTCTTGTCCATATACGCGATAGCCAAATTTTGTGTAACAGTCTTTAGTAATACTTGAACCAAAAGGGCCTGGTTTAATTCCACTATTAGAATTGACAAAATCTTCAAGACCAACTAAATCCCAATCTTTTGGAAATTTATCAAAAATCGTTATTTGCAACATACCCCAATCCCCTCAAAAGCTCACTCAACTGTAAATTAACCTCCTCCTCTTCCTTCTCAATTTCTGCCAAAGTCACCTTATACTTATCCCACCAATTTTCTACCGCAGCAATCACCATCTGACGGTGTTCACTCACATATCTCTCCAACTGCATCAACAAATCCGCTTTAAACAAATCCAAAACCAACCCTTGCGCTTTCTCCTCACTTAAAGCTGCACTCGCGGCTTCCAACTCTTTTACAAGCAACCCTTTCAGATCCCGCACACGCTTACGTGCTTCCTTTAACCTTTCCAAAATCTCCTTGTAAGGTTGTAACTGTACCTCAATCTCGGCAATTTCCTGCTCTTTCGGTATCACCATTGATTGCAGATTAGCCAATTCCTCTTCTAAAGCAGTCGTGTCATACCCTTTCTTTTTCTCATACTTAATCGACCCCTTCTTGCGGTCAGTTCCCTGTAATTCCTTCAGCCGTTTTTGACCATCCTTAATTGAATATTTCAATTCTTTCAGTTGTTCTTCTAATTGCTTGACAAAATTAACAGCTTCTCCATCTTCCGACGCTTCCCCTTCCTCCCCTTGCTCAAAAGCTTCCTTCTCCTGCTCCAACGTCACCACATCCGCCTCAGCATCTTCCAACTGTTGCAAATACTGGGGAACCAGCGCCGGGACAATTTTGTGACTCAAAGGGTCAAACTTATTACCAGATTGCTTACTTTCCGTATCTTCCAAAGCATCCCGAATGGTATCCACCCAAGAATCAATCAAACCTTTAAAACCCAAATTCGCTAAACGTTTCAAATCGGCAGAAACCTCATAAGCATCTTCCCACCAGCTGGCAATAACTCCCATAGTCTTAAACCTATCTAACAAACCAATAGGACGCACCGCCGCTTCAAAAGTCTGTAAAAATTTTGCCCGCAGTTTCATCAACTCCTTGTTTTTAGGCAAATCAATTAAACCCTGTTGATGTTCCTGCCACCAATTGAGAGTAACTTGCCGCAGTTCCTCCTCGTGCTGTAAAATCCCTGCATTTGTTTCAATGCGCTGCTTAATTTGGGCGCGTTCCGTTAACGTCGGCTGAAAATCTAAATATTCTTCCATGTTTACCCTTCCCTCCGTTGCAACAAAGTCATCGGGTCAAAACCGTGGCTAGTAAATAATTCTTGCTTTGCATCCACCTCAGACTTTGGTACACCACCCAAAAGATGCGATCGTACATCTTGAGGTTCTGGCGGTGGGGTATTATCAGCATAGCGGCGAATATTACAGTTGTATTCGTAGTCAGCCAATTGTTGTTGAGTCACCACCGTCGCATAACCCGGAATCCCCGGATAATCGGCATTAGTTGTAAAATCTTCATAAGCCGAGACAATTTTTTCTATATGTTCAGGACGCAAAGAATTTTGAGCGCGTCCAGCCTGAAATTCCGCATCAGCGTTGATAAACAACACTTTACCTTGAGTCGCTTTTGGTTTCGCACCTGTGGGACGCATCACCAAAATACACGCCGGAATCCCAGTCCCATAAAATAATTGTGGTGGTAAGCCAATCACCGCTTCTAAATTATCTTCTTCAATAAATAACTTGCGGATTTTCTTCTCTTCTCCACCGCGAAACAATACCCCGTGAGGCATTACCGTCGCCATAATCCCATCTTGCTTTAACACCGCTAGCATGTGCTGGGCGAACATTAAATCAGCTTTTCCACTCGTAGGGCAAAAAACGCGGAATCGGTCAGTAAACTCCATTGGGTTATCTTTATTACCCCGGCTGTAGTTTTGCGAAAACGGCGGATTACTCAATATTCGGTCATAATGCTTTAAATTCCCCCCATCTTTAATCGGCACCATCAAGGTATCGTCATTCTGAAGCACAGCATTAGGAATGCCATGCAGCAATAAATTCATCTTGCAGATAGCCCAAACTCCACCGTTATTGTCTTGACCGTAAAGCCTCAAATTGCGGGAATTTCCACCGTGTTCTTCTATGTGCTGCTTAGACAAAATTAACATTCCCCCCGAACCCACGCAGGGGTCATAAACCTCCATCCTTTCTTGGGGGTTGACAATTCGCACCATTAACTTCACCACCCCACGGGGAGTATAAAATTCACCGCCTTTTTTACCAGCAGAGTCAGCAAAGAAATAAATTAAATACTCATAAGCCGCACCCAACAAATCAGGAAATTCTAAATCTTCGTTACGTAGCGATCGCTTGTCAAAATGTTCTATCATTTGACGTAACTGCAAATCGCTTAACGTACTCTTGCCACCCACTTGTTTATTAAAATCAATATGGTCAAAAACATCCCGCAACACTGCCGGGTTAGCATCAGCAAGGCTGTGTAAGGCAGTATTAAGTTTATTGCCTATCTGTTGATGAAAAGTATTAACTATGGTACTCCAACGAGATTGTGGTGGTACAAATAACGTATAAGCTTCTGTATTAGTCGGAACATAACGTTTAGGGTTGTCCGCCTTTTCCTTAGCAGCTTCCTCACTCTCTCCTTTATCCATAAATTCTTTAACAATTTGCTGATAGCGCCCATCAAACACATCAGCAGCCCGCTTTAAGAACAGCATCCCAAAAATAAATTCCTTATATTCAGAAGCGTCCATCTTCCCGCGCAAAATATCAGCCGCCGCAAAAAGGTGGCGTTCCAGCTTCGGAAGGGTGAGTTTTGCCATAACAGTAGAATCCCTGACTTTGTGATGAGCAGAAATTTGCCTTTACTTCGTGGGTATTAGCACTTATTGATAGCGAGTATAAACAAAGCCAGCATTAATGAACTTTTTGCTAACTTACTCTCTGTTTAACCCAATCAATTAAATAAATGTCTTTTTACAGACAATCACTCATGTTACCACTGGAAGGCAAAAAGGTATTTTATACCCGGCTGATTGGCTTTATTTTTGTTAGAGGTTATTAAAAACAACTGCTAACTGTGAAGCCCTGTTAATGCTTGTACAGTAAATGACTAAAAATTTTAACCACAATAACTAGATTGCAGTGATTTAACTTAGTAAGGCTTCTGACGCTTTGCCATACTTCTAAAAGGGGCATGACATTTTCTGCACTCTCCCTGTTCCCATAACGCTGGGATAGCAAAACGTTCTTTACAAAAAGGGCATTCTGAAAGCAAACGTAACTGATGGCGAACACACCCAACTGTAGATTGGAACTGCCACTCCAATCGATGATACGGCTGCTCTGCATAACACGCAGCACACAAGCGTATTGGCTCTAGTTTCATTTTTTCACCCTTGGGTGGGAGCATTTTAGCAATTCGGTCTGCATCCAAGCTGATTAATTTACCAATAGCTTCTAATTCCTTTTGACTGGGAAAGGGATTAAACCGAAATTTCTCCCATCTTGCTAATACTGGGCCAATTCCTGCGGCTTTACTTAAAGTTCCAGGCGACGATACGCAAACAGCTTCGTGTCGCCTAAATCGACCAAAATAGTGACTGATACTCTCTCCCTCCTGGGGTTCGATGTACCAAGGTGGATGTACAACAACTTCTCGCTCCATAACTTACATTTAATCACTTCAAAGTCTGCCATAAACGAAAAAAACAGAACTTTTGACCAAGTACCATTGCCATCAAAGTTCAGTCGGGTATCTTGGCAGCAAGCTGGTTAAAATCTGAATGCTTAGATTTAGATTCGGTAAACCGAACCTAACTATTCGGTTTACCGAATCACCCAAGGAAAGAACGCACCCAAGAACTTCAGGAATCTTTTCTCAGAGTTACCAGATATTCGCTTCTCAACAGTTGTACTAACTAGCTCAACGTTTAACAATGTTTAATAATGTGTCACAATGTTTGTTTGCTAAAGTAGTAATACTCGAAAAAATTAATTTACTGAAGAATGCTTGATAGTTTTTGAGATATGGGAAAGCCTCTATGTCTGATATCCTCGCCCAAATACCGCCAGTCGCTTTACCAGAAGTAATTCCAAGTAATTTACCTCAGCAGAAATTTAGCCTTGGTGAATGGGTGCGCTGGTTTCAAGTACCCAATGCTGACTTTGGTTGCATCATTGGAGTTATCTACACCCACCAAGCCAGTTGTATTGCCACAGGCTTACACTACTTGGTTCTATTAGATGAACACAGTCCTTCTCGTGAAATCTGTATCTGCGACTTCGCTTTTGAGGAAGATATCGAACCCCTAGACCAGTCGTCCTTAGAACAGCTTAGGGGCAATTATGTCTGAGACTCAACATCAGCAGTTACTGGAACTGCACAACCAAATGTTCATCTCTCCCCAAGACTTTAGCTACCGTTGGGGATTAGGTTATGAAGAACTAGCCAAAATCTGCTCCATCTCAAAATCCACCACATATCATTGGCTAGGTGGACAAGCCAGCCGCCGTGCTGCTGGATTACCTTACCAAAGAATTATGGCTGTCGCTGATTTTTTACTCACCAACGCTGAGGTCATTCAACCTTTATTAGAAGGGTGGCATCATTCTCAACCGCCAAATTAATCGCTCAGTTTTTGCAAATTGACAAAACTTTTGTCCATCTCCTTGACCGAGATAAAAAGCAGGTAGTAGGGTGCTTGTTATAGTCACCAGCTACCAACTAATTCATGAACCGCGCTACTCAGGACTCTCACTATCAGCCCTCTAGTATTGAAATTACAGAAACCCATGTCCTGATTTATCGCATGGCAGTACCCCTCACCAATGCCGTCAGCTACCTCAAACAATTTCCCCAGTCAGAATATGAAGAGATTTGTTTCGATGCTTTGGAGTTGGGATTTCTGTGCTTGCAAACCACTCAAGCTCGGCATAGCAACGAAGTAGTTAAGCAGCAGATGGAATTAGTGTTGGTGGAATTTCAGCAAGCAGTCCAAGTCATTGCTGAGTCCTTTCAGCAAGAATTAGTTAATCAAATTGGCACAAATAACGGTCAATTACTAGCGCCTCTGCAAAACCAAATTCACTATACTGCTGCGATTCTCACAGAAAAACTCAACAACGTTAGCATCTTGCTGACACAGGATATAGACCCAGCTAGAGAAACTTCTGTTGTCGGTCGCTTCCTTCAAACGTTACGTAATTTATTAGATGCCAAACGCTCAGATTCGATTCAAGGTGCATTCAAGGCAGCGTTGGCAAATGTCACTAAAGAAAACGGTACTTTGGCAGTAGCGGTGAGAAGCGTTGTGGCTGAGTCTATCAAGCCCCTGGCTGAACAAGTTGAAAAACTGACCAGAGAAATTCGTGACCAACAGGTAGCAAAACAGACACTACAACAGACCATAGCAAAAGGCATTAGCTATGAAGAGTTAGTTGTTGCAGAATTGCAAAATTGGTCAAAGTCTAATGGCATAGAGGTAGAGCATATTGGTAATGACGGGGATACTGGCGATATTTTGGTGAAACTGACCAGCAAATCCCTGGCGGCAATAGAATTGTCAATTGTGATTGAAGCAAGAAACAGACCGTCCAAACCATTTGGTCGCCAAGCAATTGCTCAACACCTACAGCAAGCAATGCTGCGACGTTCTGCAAATGCGGCAATTTTTTTAAGTTATTCGCGTGAGGGATTAGGGCAGGAAATTGGCGACTGGGCTGAGGGTGTGACTGAAGGCGGTTACTGGATTGCGACAACACACCCATTTCTGATAATTGCGATTCGGTTTCTAGTTATTCAACAACGAGTGAATCAATTGCGTACTTTTCATTCAAAAATAGATGTGAGTGTTGTTCAACAACAGCTTCAGCAAATTCGCACGGCTTTGGGACGTATTAGAACTATCAAAAAATCTCTGACAGAAATTGGCAAGGGTGTGACTTTAATTCAAGCTGAGGCTGATGCGCTGAGTGCAGATATCCAATCAGCATTGAAATCCATTGAGCAAACACTGACTTTTGTTGGTATTAAAGGGATTGACTAAAATTTTTCAGCCAGCCTCTGGTAATTATGTGAGGCTACAAAGTCACTACTTCTAAGGCAAAGAATACTTTTAGCTTTTTTGCTGAAATTTAACTTTAGGTTCTTTGCGTCTACCAAACTTCTTAGTCAAATTATATTGATTTAGTTCAAAATTTGGTTCATCTATTTTTAATATTGCAATTTTCCGAAGCAAATCATATAAAGGCTCAATTAAACCTCCAGATTTTATTCGTAGATAAGAAATGACACTATCGATTTGTGTAAGATTTAATCGACTATGTTCTGGCAGAAATTTGCTCTCCCAGTCGTCTACGACTTCAATAATCTCCTCTTCAGTTAAATTAGGAAACTCGTAGGATTCCAAAAAGGAGTCATGAACACGCACGTATGGGAGACTTCTACGCTCAAGAATATTTTCGCTTAAATAGTAAGTCCCAACTAGGATTACGGGGACTCGCCGTTTGGTAAACACATCAATTAACTCATTAAATGCTTCCAAAGTTAGGTAATCTGCATTCCCAATGATCAGTAATTTTACACCGTATCCTTTAAGAGTTCCCCAGGCTCGTGAGCGCAAATCTCGCAGTGTCCCAACATGAACAAGCGGATGACCAATTTCTTCCAAAATAGAGCAGTACAAATCCGTTGGCCCACCATGCTGCTCAATTTCGGCGTAAATTACAGTTGCAGGAATTTCCAACAACGTTCCTCTTCGTTTTACATATTGCGTCCTGTACAGTTGACAGGCTTTTAATAAGCCAGAACCCGTAGCCGATGTCACATAACCACAAAGTTTTGCATCACGCTGATCATCAAGCCAGTCAAACAATTCTGTATCGCGGTCTAGAGCAAAATATGTGTTAGCTTTACCAATTCGCTCAACCTCAGCTTGGACTTGGGGCGAGCGCCGTAATTCTTCAGCAGGTTGAAAATCTACATTAGACTGCTGCTGGACTTCTAGATTGGCATGGGCTAAGTTTGTCTCTGACATTGCACTTACCAATTATCTCTCATAAATTGATTCCAATCTTTTACGCCTAATCTAGGCCGTCGTTTAGCTTTGGCTGTTTGATTAGTAGCAGGTTTTTCCTGTATAACTTGCTTATCTATAGAATTTACAATGTTTGGTGAATCTGCGTCAAAAGTAGTACTTACTAAAATTTTTTCTGAAGTTCTAACTTCTTCTGGCTCTTGATTTTCAGGAAACAACTCGACTACTTTTGATTTGTTAGTCTTAACCTCATGTTCTTGTTGAGCTTTTTTCCGGCGTTGTCTGCGCCTGTCTTTACGAGTTTGTTCAACATCCTCAAATCTAGATAACCGTTCATTCAAAATAGAAGAATTATCAACTTCCTTACCCTCATCACGCAGTTTTTTCTTAATGTAACTCAGTTCGCCCAGAGACATCCTTTCTCGTTCACAATCTCTAGCGTTTATAACACCAATAAACTCTCCTGGTTCACCGTTAATAGGACGAGTATAAGCCAGAACTGCTGTAATATTACGCTTGTCATATCTTAGAGAAACTTGTTTACCTTCATACTTCAATAAGCAATCTCCTTGATATACCCAACCTAAAAAGTTTACAGAACCATATTTTTCTACATTGCGTATAGCAATCTTCATTAAACAAATATCTAGTTCACGTTCATCAATAACTTGATGTTCTTCTAGTAAAAAACCTGATTTCCATCGCTCAATACGTTTTTGATTTTTCACCCTTGGATAATCATGATGGTTGTAGTGGTCTACAAAATATCTCACTAATATTTTCTCTAGCTGATCAAGCGTTATACAGGCAGTTCTTTCAGCTTCTGGAGGACGTTTTTCAACGCTAGAACCAGTGTACCCACCATATAATGACAAAATCTCTTTATTAATCTTGTCGAATATTGATTCAATTAAACCACCCGCTTGGGGAAAAGCACGCAAACGCCGTTTAAAATCCAATTGAAGTGAAATTTGTTTTAAATGTTCTGACTTAAATTCCTTTGCACGATCTGTCACTACATATTCAGGAATTCCACAAATCTCCCATGTTTTTTGAAGCTCATACTCTATTCCGTAGTCCTTTGGCAGAATTGCATGACGCAGAGCCAAACCAACTTCATGTGAGCCAGCAGGTTCAAAACCAAGATGGAAACCTGTGACACAGCCAGAGTAACTATCCATGACCAACGTGATGTATGCACGACCAATAACTTTTCTAAATTCCTCATCAACCAACAAAATATCTAATTTTGTATGGTCTATTTGCCAAATTTGGTTGCTGTGCGTGATTTCTAAAATACCTTCTGTTGTTTGAATAATTTGCCCTTCTATGGGCGAGCCAGGATGACGTACTTTTTTATTTTTTTCTTCAAGATAACAATTTATTATCTTGTAAACAGTGACATGAGAAGGATGCCTTCCTGCTATTAAATCCTCTCGCACTTGAGAATATCCTTTAAATCTCTCATTATATTTCTTATCTTTTAGCTCCTCTCCTTTAGAAGCTAAAGCTTTTAAATATCCAAAAATCTGATTGTGATTAATCCGAGAACCCTCCCTGTCTCCCCATTCATGAAGGCTCACAATAAAATCATGCCAATACTTGGAAGTTCGATATTGTCCCTTATCCTTGCGCCCAACAGCTAAAGTTGCAACTCCTACCTGTTCAACTTTCTCTACCATACGTTTAATGGTTCGAGTGCTTTTACCCAGGGCTTTGGCTGCATCTGCGATCGCATCTCTACGAGCCGCCTTGTTAGGTGCTTGACGAATAGCGTCTATCAAGTCCACCTTTTTTAGATATTCTGGAGAATCTTCGTTAACAAGCAGATGCTTTGTTTGTTTTTCATCCGTTTGTGCTGTCTCTTCAGCCTCAAATGCTGGAAAGGCTTGGCTGGTAGTCTTCCTGGGCATAAGCTGCTCCTGAAAAAAATGACATCATTTACTTTAAAAGTTTAAAGTATTTATGACATCATTTGCTTTAAAAGTGATGAGAGGATAATTTTAGAGCAAAATCGCAAAAACCTTTACCTATTCAGCACTCTGGCGATTAGCTGGCTGATTAAAAAAATGACAATAATTCTTTAAAGTGGACAATAATTATTTAATGGACATCCATTAAGGCTTCACCTTCTAAGATTACTAAGGCTGTCCTAACTGTCCTAATGGTATTTCATGCTTCGGACAATAACAAGTGGTAACTCTAGGGTCAAGTTGACTAAATTATGGGGTAAGCCTTGGTTACTACTATGACTACTAATGACAAAATCTATCAAAATGATGGCGATCCCTAGGGCTAAAAAAGCTAGTCTAGCCGCTTCTGGATATATGCTGAAAATCAAAAAGTTTAAGGTTTATCTACTCGTTAGTAGAGCGGTTGGGTTGATGAGTGTTGGCTTTCATCACTCTGCGGGTTTGTCTCAGTCACCCCAACCAAGGGTGCAATTAACTACGGAACCGCCAATTAGTCAAATTATACCTTTTGAGGCTGAAGCTAGTAAACCGCAATTACCAGTCAAGCTGACACTGCAAGTCTAAGGTTGTACCTGTTGAATTAAGTTTTGTGTTTGTTGATAGTTTACGGTGTCGCCTTGCTGACGGAAAAGTGTTGCGGCTTGCTGTAAATCCGCGATCGCGTTACGCTGATCTCCTAAAGCATATTTAGCCAGTCCGCGATTACCGTAAGCATCTGCTAAATTTGGATTCAGGCTAATTGCTTGATTAAAGTCAGCAATTGCGGCTTGGGGATTTTGTTGTTTAAAGTAAGCCAGTCCCCGATTATAGTAAGCATCTACAGACTGCGGATCAATTTTGATTGTGCTGTTAAAGTCGGCAATTGCTTTTGGTAAATTTCCCATTTGGGCATAAACTGTTCCACGACTATTATAAGCGTCTATGTGATTGGGATTAAGTTTGAGTGCTTGGTTAAAGTCGGTAATTGCGGCGCTTAAGTCTCCAATTTGCGATTTAGCTAAACCCCGCAGACAAAAACCTTCGTAAAATTTGGGATTTTGCTGTACTACTTTATCAAAATCTGCGATCGCTGCACGAAAATCGCCTTGTTCTAACTTCTGTACCCCTTGTTGATAAGATACTTGAAAACTTGTTTGATCATTTGGTGTATTTGCATAGACAAGTGTAGGTGTTGCACCAAACAAAATTGTAATTCCCAAAACTGCAATTTTTTGCTGGATATACTTCATCAACTTCACCCCTTCATATTTGCAGTAATTTTCCATATTTTAACTAATAACATTCAAATCATCCGAATTTGATAAAGATTCTCTTTCTTAAAAAATTCAACTTGCATAAAATAGCAATTTCTCATAAATTTGAATATACGCTCATATATTAAATAAACCGGGATTTCGCCAAAATGCAACATAAAATACATTCAGACCATTCCGATTGTTGCGGTCACGATCATCATGATAATCATAACCATAACCATGAGCATCATCACGATGATAATCATAACCATGACCACGACGGAGAATTTATTTTAAAAAATGAGATATATTCTCTAATTGTGATTGGTGTTTTGTATATATCTGGGCTAATTTTTGAACAACAATTACATAACACACCTTATGCAATTGGTGAATATTTAGTTTTTATTCCTGCTTACCTTTTGAGTGGTTGGACTGTGTTAAAAACAGCCGGACGCAATATCCTCAAAGGCAGAATTTTTGATGAAACATTTTTAATGACAATCGCTACACTAGGAGCTTTAGCAATTCATAAATTACCTGAAGCTGTAGGTGTGATGTTATTTTACAAAATAGGCGAATTATTTCAAGATATAGCTGTAAGCCGTTCGCGTAACTCCATCAAAGCTTTATTAGAAGTACGCCCAGATTATGCTAATCTGGAAACAGAAGGTACTATCAATAAAGTATCTCCAGAAGCCGTAAAAATTGGCGACATCGTAGTTATTAAACCAGGAGAAAAAATCCCTTTAGATGGGGAAATTATTACAGGAAATTCCCAAGTTGATACATCAGCTTTAACAGGAGAATCAGTACCACTAACCGTTAGGGTTGGCGATACAGTATTAGCTGGTTCTATCAATCAAGTTGGATTGCTCAAAATTCAAGTCACAAAACTATTTAATGAATCTTCCATCGCCAAGATTTTAGACTTGGTACAAAATGCCAGAAGTAAAAAAGCAGAAACCGAAAAATTCATTACAAAATTTGCTCGTTATTACACGCCCATAGTTGTTTTTATATCTCTAGCAGTCGCCATATTACCACCTTTACTAATTCCTGGGGCGACCTCTTCAGAATGGGTTTATCGCGCTTTGATATTATTAGTAATTTCTTGCCCCTGTGGATTGGTAATCAGTATACCTCTGGGTTATTTTGGGGGGATTGGTGGTGCAGCAAAACGCGGGATTTTGATTAAAGGTTCGATGTTTTTAGATACCTTAACTACAGTTAAAACAGTAGTATTTGATAAAACAGGAACTTTAACAAAAGGGGTGTTTAAAGTAGTTGAAATTGTGCCATTTAACGGATATAGCGAAAAAGAAATAATAGAATTAGCCGCCAAAGTAGAAGCTCATTCCAATCACCCCATCGCTCAATCAATTCGAGCAGAATATGGTGAAGATTTTGATATTTCCCAAGTGTCAAATTATGAAGAAATAGCAGGGCAAGGAATTAAGGCAAATGTAGGTAATAAACTAGTATTAGCAGGAAGCGATCGCCTACTCCATCAAGAGCAGATTACCCATCATACCTGCGACGTAGAAGGTACAGTTGTACATCTAGCGGTAGATAATATTTACGCTGGATATATTATGATTGCAGATGAGTTAAAAGCCGATGCGAAAGCAGCGATACAAGCACTCAAAAAAATCGGCGTAGAAAGAACAGTTATGTTAACAGGAGATAATCAGGCGATCGCGGCTCGAATTGCTCAAAAAATTGGCATAGACTCTTATATTGCCGAGTTATTACCAGAAGAAAAAGTTTCGGCAATTGAAAAGTTAATTAGCACTAATCCTAAACATAATAAAGTCGCTTTTATTGGTGATGGTATTAACGATGCACCTGTGATTGCTAGAGCCGATGTTGGTATGGCTATGGGTGGGTTAGGCTCAGATGCAGCAATTGAAACTGCCGATATCGTCATCATGACAGATTCACCTTCTAAGGTAGCTACAGCAATTCAAATTGCCAGAAAAACTCGCCAAATAGTTTGGCAAAATATTAGTTTTGCCTTAGCAATTAAAATTGCATTTATTGGCTTAGGAATTTTAGGTGTCGCAACCATGTGGGAAGCTGTATTTGCTGATGTTGGTGTAGCCTTACTGGCAATTTTTAACGCCACCAGAATTATGAAGTAGTCAGGGAACTGTCTGCTATAGAAGTCGTCAGTTTAACTCCTACTACTTAATAGAGAAATCAAGTGAATCTACCAATCAAAAACATCACAACTACTGTGTTAGCTTTATTAATTAGCTACTCAGCCAACCCAGCAATTGCATTACCACAAAGTAACACTCATAATTTCACCATTGCTCAATCAAAACCTTTAAACGATACTTTAATTGTGCCTGGTGAAAGAGTCGGGCTAATTACCCGCAAAACCACCAAAAAAGATTTAGTCAAGCTATTTGGTACATCGCGCTTAACTGATAAAACCATTTATGGCCCAGAAGGAATCGGTCGTTTTGCCGCTACTCAGGTAAACTTAGGCCGAGAGCGATCGCTTTTGGTAGTCTGGAGTGATAACACGCGCACTAAACCCCTAGATGTGCGTAACTTAGGTACAGCGTGGAAAACCCGCGAAGGTATTGGTATGGGTACGCCGTGGCGCGAGTTACGCCAAAAATTAGGTAACTTTAAGCTTTATGGATTGGGTTGGGACTATAGCGGTACGATTTTGCTAGACAGCAGTAAACTATCCCGCTATCAAGGTAAACTCATCCTCCGCGTAGACTCTGCGCCTAATGCTGACCAAAAATACCCCCAAGACTATCAAGCCGTCCTCGGTGACAGCACTTTTTCCTCTAGCAATTCTCACTGGAAACCTTTAGATATGAGAGTTTCTGAGATGATTGTCATACTTAACCCCAGTCAGTATTAAGGGACTTCATCATTTACGGACAAGGTGGATAAGGGAGATAAGGGAGACAAGGTGGACAAGGGGGACAAGGGAGACAAAGAAGACAAGGTGGACAAGGGGGACAAGGGAGACAAAGAAGACAAGGGAGATATAAGTCTTGTTGAGTCAGAACATTGAATGTTTATTTTTTGGAGTTTCGCTGGCACGTTAGTAGGAATGAAAATTTTATTGCTTACCGACAGAAAAAACGGAAGCTCAAGTTAATTAGTGTCTATTTATACCATTTTTGATTTTGGAAATCGCTATACTTATTTTTAGGTTCTACCTGGGAATGATGAAGTGGCTCTGCCACTTCTTTTTATTTGAGCCATATCCCATATAAAAGTCAAAAGTCTGATTTAACTTTTCACTTTTTCGCATTACCTAATCATTAGTCAAATCATCACGCCATTTATTGAGATTTTCTGGAGGTTCAGCCTCACGTACTCTTGCTAATTGCCAAGTTCCCCACATCAATGGCTTTTGTTTTTCAACATGGTTAATAAACTGCACAATAGAGTGATCTGCTTTGATGGGTGTTTTTAAGTCAAAGCGAATAGTTTGGAAAATCTTACTATCACCTTTAACAAAATGTGTACCCACAAGCTTGGCTAACCACAACGCAAATTTATTAAACAACCTGCCCAAAATTCCCCGACGTTTTTTCATCATAAAAATAGTTCGCCCTTCTGTTTTGCCCTCTGCTAACAGACGTAGAGCAAACATAATATGAAACCCTAAAAAATCAGGGCCAAGAGTGACTATGTTAGTACTGCCATACCAATAACAAATACTATAGGTAATGGGGTGTTTAGAAAAAACACGAATCAGTTTAGTGAAGTTAAAATCTCTCCTTGGGTCTGTAATTTTTGTGAAAATGATGGCATTGTGATGATATTCATGTTTGTCAAAAACAATGTCTAATCCTAGTTGATGAACTGTATTAAAGTGTTGAGCATCAATAGCATTCAACATCACCACATTCGGATGACAGTTTTTCACAAAATGAAACCCAAAAGCCACATCAAATTCATAAGCTGCTAAATCTGGAATATATGGCAATCGGTGTTGTGGTGTTTCTCCAGTCCAAATCCAAATCATTCCATATTCTTCATCTGTCGGCCAAGTTTTTAACTTAATCGGTAATGGCTCATCTAAACAAGGAATTTCTACGCAAATCCCCTGTTCATTAAATTTCCAATGATGGAAAAAACAGCGTAATTCGCTACCTTCTACTCTACCTTCTGCAAGATGAGCGCCCATGTGAGGGCAGTAAGCATCACAAATAACTACTCTTTTGTCTTGACCACGATAAACAACTAAATTTCTTCCTAAAATAGTAACAGGCTTTACCTCTCCTATTCGCAGATTTTGAGATGGCATTACCCAATACCAGCCCTCAATAAAACGCTCTGGATTATTAAAAATTTTAGGTTTACGCATCGAAATGTGATTCTGCGAGTTAACAGTTATTTGTCAACTTCACTAGAGGTGAAGCGGTTCTTCTAGAAATATCATTTAAATCAATAAAAAACAGTTATTTTGAGTACTAGGAAAAATATCATAAAAACTAGCCGAGCAATTTTTATGATATTCAAAATCAGAGATTGTTAAATTTATAGCTAACTAGTATAAGTTGGTATTTGCTAGAAGATAATAATTATCAATGTTTGCAAAAATGAAACTGCGTAAAATCCGAATCAACCTTTAGATATGCTAGATTTTATCTGTAATTTATAATTGAAATTTAGCTTTATTTTTGTTTATTATGCACATATAATGTGGTCTGACTTCTCCTTGAATATGCTGCTGGGTAAGTAATATAGAACTATGATTTTATTTCTGAAATGTACTTAGGATGTTTTATTGGCGAGAGTACGGCATCTACGCAAAGTTTTCGGTGCGTTACGGCTTACACCTAACATACCCTACTGACATTTTTTCAGAATAAAATATTATTCCTATAGGTAATTCGATTAACATCAAATTAGTAAGATGTATGTTTTAAGGTTGTTTATTTCAGAGATACTTTATCTAGCAAAGCTTAAATTATCGTTAATCTAACGCACCCAAAACTCTGTTACTCGACTGCTAATCCTGATTTAGCTGTAAAATAACATACTTAATATTTACTTTAGAAATCGACTCTCAGATGTTGGATAAATTACTATAAAATTTCTACAGACTTGACCTAACTCGTCATTAGTAGAACTGTGCAAATTCATTCTCACTCAGAATTTGATCCTAGATCAAACCAGCCTGTTGAGCAGGGGTTACGAAGAGTTTTAGAGCGCCTTGTCAGAACAATGCAGCGCGATGCTTTGATTCGGCAAACAACTCATGAATTGAGAGAATCACTCCAAGCCGATCGCGTAGTCTTATATTACTTTTATTGGCAATGGCATGGCCAAGTTACATTTGAATCCTTAAGTTCTGATAAATATTCGATTTTGGGTTCCACAGGGGCAGATAATTGTTTTACCAATGAATATGCAGCTTTATATTTAGCTGGTAGAGTGAGAGCAATCGCAGATACTAACCTTGAACCTTTACCAGCTTGTCACCGTCAGTTTCTCCACAGCATCCAGGTACGTGCCAATTTAGTAGTGCCGATTTTAGTTCCCAAAGGCTTGTGGGGGCTGCTAGTCGCGCATCAATGTCAAGCACCCCGCATTTGGTCGCAAGCAGATATCAATTTAGTGCAAACAGCAGCGAAAACCCTCGCCACCGACGGGAATATTTTAGGAAGTTAAATTAATGAATTTAATTTTGGGCAACTACTTACTGTGCTGATAGGAGAATCAACAATGAAACTGGGTTATACAATTATTTGGGTCAACGATGTCATTAAGACCGTGGAATTTTACGAAAAAGCATTCGGGCTAGTGCGTCGTACTCTCAAAGAAACAGATAAATCGATTTGGGCTGAAATGGAAACTGGCGAAACCATCTTAGCATTCTCCTCAACCAGTGAAGCTGAAACATTATTTCCGAGTGGTTTTCGCAGTCATGATCCTGCACAACCACCAGCACTAATGCAACTTTCATTTGTCACACCGGATGTTGGCACAGCTTATATGAAAGCGATAGGTGCAGGGGCAAAACCCTTAGATGCACCTAAAGCCATACCAGGAGGACAGACAGTTGCGCGTGTGCGCGATTTGAATGGTGTGCTGGTGTCGTTAGTGAGTGCTTGAAGAGGGCAGGGGAATTTTTACTCAGCACTCAGCACTCTAATTGAGTTTTCCAGTTAGCTAAGTCTGCCAAAGAGCGATCGCGGTAACGTCCATAACGCTCTGGCTTACTTTTAATTTTCACACCTAAATCTGGCAAAATTCCAAAATTAGGCGGCATTGGTTGAAAATGTTTCGGTGAAGCTGAACTAATAAACTCTAATAACGCCCCCAACATGGTTGTAGGCGGTAAAATCAACGGTTCTTTGCCCAAAGCCAACCGGGCGGCATTAGTTCCCGCCAACCAACCACCAGCCGCCGCCGCCGTGTAACCTTCCGTACCAATTAACTGTCCAGCCGCTAGTAATGTGGGACGTTGTTTAAATTGCAAAGTAGGCTGCATTAGTTGGGGCGCATTAATAAAAGTGTTGCGGTGCATGACTCCCAACCGCACAAATTCTGCTTTTTCCAAACCTGGAATCAATTGAAAAACTCGCTTTTGTTCACCCCAACGCAGATTAGTTTGGAAACCTACCATATTCCACAGTTGCCCAGCTTTATCTTCTTGACGCAACTGCACCACAGCATAGGGACGTTCCTCAGTCCGGCTATCAGATAAACCGACTGGTTTTAAGGGGCCGTAACGCATTGTATCTTCGCCCCGTTGTGCTAATTCTTCAATTGGTAAACAAGCTTCAAAAAACTTGGCTGTTTCCCGTTCAAAATCTTTCAATTCTGTTTGTTCTGCTTGACACAAAGCTTGCCAAAACTGCAAATACTGTTCTTTATTCATCGGGCAGTTGAGATAGGCGGCTTCACCTTTGTCATAGCGCGATGCCATAAAAGCAACATCACGGTTAATCGATTCACCAACAATAATGGGACTAGCCGCATCAAAAAAGCTCATGTACTCCATTCCCGTGAAGCGGTGCAAGTCTTCTGCCAATTCAGGACTAGTTAACGGCCCTGTTGCTAACACCACAATACCTTCAGGAATAGCCTTGACTTCACCGCGCCGAAATTCTACTAAAGGATGGTTCGATAAAGTTGCGGTTAAATCTTGACTAAATTGGCCTCTGTCCACAGCCAACGCCCCACCCGCCGGCACTGCATGTTCATCAGCTTTAGATATGACAATAGAATTTAATTGTCGCAGTTCTTCGTGCAGCAATCCCGCCGCGCGATCGCTTGCCATCGCCCCAAAGGAATTACTACATACTAACTCTGCCAAATGTTCTGTGTGATGGGCAGGACTGAAGCGTTGAGGGCGCATTTCATGGAAAATGACAGGTACTCCAGCTTGAGCAATTTGCCATGCTGCTTCTGTTCCAGCTAGTCCACCTCCAATTACTTGTATCGGTTGTTGTTCCATAATCATCTGCGTCCGTCTGCGTTTATCTGCGGTTAATTACCACTGTAATGTATTAGTTCATCACATAGAGTTCAGGATGTGTTATTGGTAATTCCCAAGACGCAGGAATCGTGTATGTCCCAGCCGGATAAGGTGAAACCCAGGAATTAGGGTGATGTCCGGGTAAGACAATTTTGACTTTACTCTCTGATACCCACAGCACATTGTAAATATAACCACGGAAGTAGATTTGCTTACCGCTAATCAAATCATCCTTGCTTGCTTGCTTCATTACCATCTTGTTCGTACTGTTCCCACTGCTGGATTGTTTCGTCAATTTCCTCTGGGGTTGCTTCTCTTATTTCTCCTGAGTCTTCCTCAGTTACCCAGTCATTATCTTCTGGATCAATATAGGTGCGTGGTGACATTTATAAACTGAAATTATCTCTAAAATACGCCAGTAAAATAAAAATATGGCGATCGCACCCAACTCATGCGATCGCCATCACAAAAATACATAAATTTTATTTACCCTTTAAAAACCAACTGAATTATTAAGGTAAAGTCGGTTCCGAAAAGCTGAGGGGGTTGTTGACTTCAGCTTTGGGTGATTCATCAACTACGCTGGTGGTTTGTTTATCACATTTTGCCGTGCTGTCATCGGTTTCACTAAACTTCCCAGGACGGAGGGCGACTAATGCAGTTTTAACAATTACAGCCGTAGGTACAGCGACAATTACACCCAACAATCCGCCAATTCTGGCACCAGTCAAGACAGAAATTAGTATCCACACTGGATTTAAGCCAGTAAAACTGCCCAAGATGCGCGGCGCAATTAAATTTTCTAAAATTTGCTGCACAATTACAGCTGCGAGTAACACTCTGGTTCCCATCCAAAAGTCTTGCAACGCCACCAATGAAGTCGTGAGAATAATCCCCACAGAACCGCCAAAGGGGACAAGCGCCATAATCCCGATTGTCAAGCCAAATAACAACCCAAATGGCACCTTGAGCCATAAAAAGGCAGGAATTAAGGCGGATGCCATACAGGTAGATAAAATTAGCTGGGTGATAAAAAAGTTTTGGAAACTGAGGCGGACTGTTTGGGAGAAAGGTTCCCGAAATCGGCTGGGTAGCCATTCTACTAAACTTTGCCAGAGTTCATCACCGTGCTGCAAAAGATAAAAAGTCAAAACCATCGTCAGCAGAAAATCGAGCAAGCTGGTGAAGGTGACAACAGCCAAGTTGAGGACTTGTCCCGCGATCGCTTGTAATTGTCCCTTGACGCGATCGTTGATTTGGACTACAAGTGCATCAAGGTTAATTGGTAAGCCGAGGAGTTCTGCTTTTTCGTTTAACATCATCAACTGCGATCGCCCAGAGTCAATTAACTCTGGTATACGCGCCACCAGTTGTTGCGCTTGGGTGAGGGCCAGGGGAAACAGAGTCACGCCCAATGCTAACAAAATTGATAATGCTAGTAAAAACACCAGCACAGCAACTTGCTCTCGCTTTGCCCCGTGGCGTTCCATCCAGCTAACAGGGTAGTTGAGGAGAAATGCCAGTACTGAGGCTCCGACTAAAATAACTATTAGAGAATGGAAATAATCAAAAATTGCGGAAATTGCCCACCCATTGAGGACTAGCACTGGTGCGAATAGAGCGATCGCTCCGATTCGCGCTATTGGTGTTAGGGTCTGCCACCAGTCGATTAGCTTGCGTGTCTGCATCTTTAGCCGCTTGCGAGATAAAACTAAATAAAATCTTTCTCTAAAGCCTATTATCTCTAACTACATTACAGTCTTTCATCCCTCTAGTTTAGGATTAGACTCAGCCAAATGGAAAATTTTGACCCAATTCATGATTCTTTCGGGAGAGAGGACAGGGATCACCCTACCTCACCTGAGATTTTTAGTCAAAACTCCCGCCCCAATAAAATAAATTTAGTGATTTATGTTATTCCCGTGATTGGGGTGCTGCCATCTCTGTGGACTCTCTACCGTCGTCAAGGAAGTCGGGAACAACTAATAGTTAGCCGCCAGTCTGTTACTATGACATTTGCTTGGCTTTTAGCTTATCTCTTATTAGCAACTGGATCAGCATCTTCGGAATTTTTTGCCTTGCGTTTATTAATACTCAATAGCTTTCTGACATCTGGTTATTTTTTAGTGAGTATTTGGCTAATTTTTCGGATTATTCGCGGTCAATCTAGTCGTTTACCAGGGTTGAGCTACCTAGCCGAGCGAGTCTTGGGCAAGTATTTATCGTGATGCTGTTTTGTCAATCTCTAGACGGTATTTTTACTGAATTTTTATCTAATTACAAATTATCTTCTAGCGGATCTAGTCAAAGTGACTTATTGTTGTCATACTTCAATAAAACATATCAGGATTTGCCCCAAAAAATAAAAATCCTGCTATAAGTGTTGTGGTTGACATAATAGCGAAAAGTCAACATGGTTAATTAAGAGTTAACTACTATGAGTTGATTATTTGCATACTGATAATCTGCAAATTTACCGAATTTAATCAGCAAGTGTGAGGAAGTCTGTGACCATTCAAAGAACTTCGGCGGAAGAAAACCACTCAAAAACCCCCAATATGAAGGGTAGAAAGTCGATAAACCCTAAATCGGGACGTTGGTTGTGGTTCTGGGTGGGGATGAGCGGCATTGCAATGGTATCAGCAATGGCTGGTGCTTTATTGGCAGTTTCTTTGACTAGAACGCCATTGCAGCAAGCCGATCTCAGTCCCCAAGAAGAAGCCGTCTTTGACAGCGATGCGATCGCCGGTGGTGGGTTGCGCTTTTCTGAATTAACTCGTCCGGTGAATCTTTTAGTCATGGGGATGAGCGTACTACCCCCCGATGTTCAAAATCCTCCCGAAGAAGCTAAAAACCTCCGCTACTTGCCCCAAGTCAACTCTTTTGATGGTCTTTCGGATGTGATGCTATTGGTCAAATTTGACCCACAGACCAAAAAAATAGTCATGCTTTCGATTCCCAGAGATACTCGCACAGAAATCGAAGGCTATGGCACAAGAAAAATTAACGCCGCCAATGTGGAAGGCGGCCCGGCTTTAACAGCCAAAACCGTCAGCAATCTCTTGGGTGGTGTTGGTATTGACCGCTACATTCGGATTAATGTTTTGGGAGTTGCTAAACTCATTGATGCTTTGGGTGGCGTTACAGTCTATGTTCCCAAAGACATGAAATACAAAGATGAATCTCAACATCTATATATTAATTTAAAAGCGGGTAAGCAACATCTCAACGGCGACCAAGCACTACAATTGCTGCGTTTTCGTCATGATGAATTAGGTGATATTGGTCGGATTCAACGCCAGCAAATGGTCATCCGAGCTTTAACTGATCAAAGCCTCAACCCTGCAACCTTAGCGCAATTACCCAAAGTTCTGAATGTCGTCAAAGAACACATTGACACTAACTTAACGGTAGAAGAATTAGTTGCTTTATTAGGCTTTGGTGTGCGGACTAATCGCTCCAACATGGAGATGTTAATGCTGCCAGGACGCTTTAGCGAGAAAGGCGAGTATGATGCCAGCTATTGGTTGCCTAGCAAAAATGGCATTGCCAAGCTTATGGCTAAACAATTCGGCTTAGAATCAGAGGCTGAAAATACTGAGCCACAAGCGAGTGATCCTGGTTCTGTGCGCGTTGCCATTCAAGATAGCACAGGAAGCGATCGCGCCGCCCTACGTCCTTTAATTCGCGCTTTAGAAAGGGCTGGTTATCGGAATGTTTATATCGCCAAGCCTTGGACTGAACCATTAGAAGTCACCCACATTGTTGCTCAACAAGGAGATGGCAGTAGTGCGGAATCAATACGGGATCTTCTAGGAATTGGCGAAGTCCGTGTCGAAAGCACTGGTAGCCTATATTCTGATGTCAGCATTCAAGTAGGCAAAGATTGGCTACAACATCAAATGCCTTTGAATGATTCGTCGACTCAATCTTATTAGCAATTAATTAAATCACAGACTTTTTCAACAGCAGAGGAAAATGGATTCACCTTTCCCCTGCTGTTTTTTATTCAAGACTCACGCACAAAGATTATCTGTGGAGATTAGGTGTAAGGATTTTGAATAAATACACCCTATACCCCTATACCCTCGCCAAAACCATTGATTTTTCGTTTTGATGCGTAATACCAATTTTATGTAAAGCTGCACAGTATTTTACCCCTCCCTAACCCTCCTTTCAAGGGCAGGCTTTTTTTATTAGACAAATTTTTGGGCTTTTAAAACCAAAATTATTGTCTGAACAGTTAAAACTACGTTTCATAATTGAGAATATTCTCAACTATTTATCGAAGGTTTAAAAACCTGCCCTTGAAAGCCCTAACCCTCCCCTTATAAAGGGGAGGGAACTAGATTGTCTTATTTCCCCCCTTTCCAAGGGGGGATTAAGGGGGGTAATTGATTTTTATATGCGTCTTCATATTAAATTGGTATAAGTCCTAGTTAAGAATGAGTGTAAGGGTGAAAGAGTATGAAGTGTAAGGGTTTTGAGCAAGTACATCCCTATCCCTTTTGATCTATTTCAGGAACGTGAAGGAGTTTACAACTTGTTGATATGCTCGTCTGTAAACAGCATCATTGTTACCGTAACCAGTTTTGGATAATGACACAACAATAATTCGAGAATCTTTAGGACTAATAAAAGCAACGTGTTCGTTTTCGTATAACCCACTAGAATAAAATTTTACGCCCGTTTGTCCGGCAATTTTCGCAGATTTAAAGTCACGGGTTGCGGAAAACTGGTTACTCTGTTTTATCCACTGCTGCAAAGAGAATTTACGGGGATTATTGTATACAGCAACTTGAACATTAGCAGGATATTCTGTACCACCTGCATAAGCTCCAGCGCGAATTTTTTGGGCGTGTTGTTTAGTCCAGATGTCAATAGCTGCGAGAGGCTCACCAACATTATTTTTCGGAGTTGATATCTTGTTATCTATGACAAAATCTTTGTTGGAGTAACCAAAGCGAAAACGAAAGCGATCGCTGCGGTAAACTCCTGAAGCTTGTGCTAATGTCACTATTGGTTTTGCGATCGCTTGGTTAGTTACAGAAGCATTAACTGGAACTTGGTAAGCAATTGTTCCTGCTGCGACTAAACTCATCAAAATTGGTGACAAAATCCATTGCTGAATTTGCTTGTTGTGAATTTGCATAATTCACTCCTGGGAAACTGATCTTTTAAACTATCCAGAAATAATAGCTCCAACTTTTCCACAACAATTTCCGCAATTTATAGCAGGTTATACCATTTTGGATTTTAGATTTTGCGAAAAGTTGCGTGGGCGGGTTCCCCGACTTGAGCAAACTTTTCAAGACAGATTTTGGATTGAGACAGGCTTTACTGGTAATACCATTTCACTTTAAAAATGATACGGATATGCAAGTAGCGCCTCGACTTCGCTCGGCGACCAGAAGCAGAGTTGCAGAGGAAGCGATTTCTATCAGTAATTTCGTGAAATGGTATAAGCTTTTGGGCAATTCATTTGTCGCAATCATTTTTAAATTTGGTATGACAAGTTCTGACTTCTGCTCCAAAACAACTTCAAACGCCCAGACTGATACAGCCTGGGCGTTTGAATAATAGGTTGCAGAGAAACTTCTGCGAAGTAATTAAATTAAGCAGGCATCATGTTCATAGAACGGCAGGCTTCGGCGCATTTACGGCAAGCTGCGGCACATTCCATCATTTTGGCATCATCGCTCATTTTTTCACAAGTCATGGCACAGCGATCGCACATCTCAGCACACAACATACAAGTGCGTCCCATAAATTCGGAACCACCCATCATCATGTTCATACACATCATGCACATCTCAGAGCAATCACGCATCATGCCCATCATAGCCATATCCATGTACATACCGCCTTTACTCATGCAGTAAGTCATAGTTTCCATGCACATTTTCTGACATTCCATGCAAGCGTTCATACAGGTTTGCATTTCCGCAGTCATGGATTCAGTCATCATCATCATCATCATAAGAAAAATCTCCTGATTTTTTGATGCTTTTATCGCGTCCTTTGCCGGACTTACCTACAACATTAATCTGATATTTTTCAGGGGTCAATAGACGTTTTTATCATTTTTTGAAGACATTAATTCCGATAAATTTACCGGAATTACTCAACAATAACCCCTAAAATAGTGATGTTTATTCGCAAATAATTAATCTATTCAGCTTTTAAACTACGGTATTAGGCTGGAGATTCTTTCGCGGCGGCAAAGCCTAGCTGTAAAGTCAGTCTAGAGCGATGTTACAGACCTCAATAATGTTATATTTCTTTAACAAGCAATTAAAAAGTAATTTAAACTTAATACGAAATCTTGGGGAAATTTCATTTATCTAAAGATAGATTTCTAGTAATTCACAGATATCTAGATTTATTCAATAATCAACGCTAGTTTCTATGCTTGATAAATCAAAAATCTCTAATAAAATGCTCTTTCCTACTTCTGTAAGGGCGGGTTGATGAAGAATTTTATGTACAGATTGATTGAGTAAACCCGCCCCTACCTACTCCCAGCCTTTACAGATAATTTCAACAATTTACCCTGTCTACCTTGTCGAACTCAGTATCATCGCCACTGGGCAATTTGTACAAAATTGAGTCAACTCCAGAAAAATCTAAAAATTGATAAAATTAAAGTATTACAGGGAACTACCATCTTTCCAAAAACTAGGGCTGTTAGTTTAGCCAAAACTTTGGGAATTATCAAAATACTAGTCTCATAGATATTGTCTGCCAGATCAATCACATCTGACGGAATTTGGTCTCATCCACGAAAATTCCGCATGACAGCTGAGTTTTCGCTATCGTATCTTCAGCAAAGAACATGGCCAGAAAAAGCACTATATTTGTTTACGCCCAAATTCCATCAAACCGAGGATTGGCAAAGACAGGGGTAAAGCAGGATGACGCTTGCTCAACAAGCGATTAAACTGTGGGTAATGTCAATCCTTGTATAGCTTTGAGCTATACATAAATAAAACTAATGACATTGTTAATTATTCCTAAAGTCTAATTCTTGCTATAAAAAAACTACTTATGACAGTGCATCAACGTGGTGTTGGGGAGACCGCTGATTTAATTATTGGTGTTCACAACCAAGAAAATCAACAATTACAACCCAATTCAGCTCCTGTGGGTGCCCTTGCCAGAAGAAAAGGAACTATTTCTACTTTTCTGGCTCCTTTGACTCAGGACACTTTTAAACAAGTGGTGACTGAAGTTGAGCATAAGTTACAGATTGTACATCAAACCCTGTCAATGCTAGATTCTCATGGGTTTGAGACAATCCTGCAAGAAATGTTGCAGTCAATTACCTTAAAAACTGGGGAATTATTAGGAGCAGACCGGACGACTATATTTTTGTTAGATGAAGAAAAACAAGAATTATGGTCAATTGTAGCGGCGGGAGAAGGCGATCGCTCCTTAGAAATTCGCATCCCAGCCGATAAAGGCATTGCGGGTGAAGTCGCCACCCTCAAACAAGTAGTTAATATTCCGTTTGATTTTTATAGTGACCCCCGGTCAATCTTTGCCCAAGCCCAAGAAAAAGTGACCGGCTACCGTACCTATACAATGCTGGCTTTGCCACTGTTAAATGAACAAGGGCAGTTAGTAGCAGTAGTGCAGTTACTGAACAAATTAAAGTCTATCCACGATATCAACGCCCCATTAGCAGAGCGAATTGATACAGTAGGTTTTACACGCAGTGACGAACAGTTATTTCAAGAATTTGCGCCATCAATTCGCCTGATTTTAGAATCTTCACGCTCTTTTTACATGGCGACGCAAAAACAAAGGGCGGCGGCGGCGTTGATGAAAGCCATCAAATCTTTGAGCCAAAGCAGTCTGGATTTAGAAGATACCCTGAAGCGGGTAATGGACGAAGCCAAGGAACTGATGAACGCCGATCGCAGTACCTTGTGGTTAATTGATCGCGATCGTCATGAATTATGGACGAAAATTACTCAAGATGATGGGACAAAAAGAGAATTACGTGTACCCATCGGTAAAGGTTTTGCGGGGATAGTGGCTGCATCTGGCAAAACCCTAAATATTCCCTTTGATTTGTACGATAATCCCGACTCAGAAACAGCCAAAAAACTTGACCAACAAAATGGCTACCGTACCTGTAGCTTATTGTGTATGCCAGTGTTTAACGCCGATCAACAATTGATTGGTGTTACACAGTTGGTCAATAAAAAGAAATCGGGTGAATTTCCGCCCTATAATCCTGCAACTTGGCCAAAAGCGCCAGAATGCTTCCAAGCCAGCTTCGACCGCAACGACGAAGATTTTATGGAAGCTTTTAATATTCAAGCGGGGGTGGCGCTGCAAAATGCTCAATTGTTTGCCACAGTTAAGCAACAAGAACAAATGCAGCGAGATATTTTGCGGAGTCTTTCTAATGGTGTTATTTCTACCGATAAATCAGGTTGTATTATTGCTGCCAATGAAAGTGCGAAACGCTTGCTAGGTGTAGAAGCCGAAGAACGTTTAGAAGGGAAATCAATTGATGAAGCGATCGCAATTAAAGAAGGCGACTTTAGCAAATGGTTTCAAGACGCTCTACACGGAGATGATATCAAACGCCGTCAGCAATATTATCCAGACCGCACGCTCATCAGCACTGGTACAGAACAAGAACAACACAGTATTAATTTATCAATTAACTCCATAGCCGATGTCAACGACCAACAGCAAGTCCGGGGTGCGTTGGTGGTGATGGAAGACATTAGCGATGAGAAACGCCTCAAGAGTACTATGTACCGCTACATGACTCAGGAATTGGCGGAAGAATTACTCAAGTTAGATGATGCCAAATTAGGAGGCGATCGCAAAGAAGTTTCCATCTTGTTCTCGGATATTCGCGGCTACACCACTTTGACAGAAAACCTAGAAGCAGAAGAAGTGGTGAGTATGCTAAATGAATATTTTGAATCAATGGTAGAAGCGGTTTTTAAACATAAAGGCACTCTCGATAAATACATCGGTGATGCCATTATGGCCGTGTTTGGTTCACCTCTACCTTTAGAAGAACATGCTTGGATGGCGGTACAAACATCCATAGAAATGCGTCATCGCTTGCACGAATTTAACCAACGTCGTTACGCTGCGAATAAACCAAGAATTAATATTGGCATTGGCATTAATTCCGATACTGTGATTAGTGGCAATATCGGTTCAAGTAAGCGGATGGAATTTACCGCCATTGGTGATGGTGTTAACCTGGGTTCTCGCTTAGAAAGCGTCAGCAAACAATATGGTTGCGATATTATTCTGAGTGACAATACATTTAAACCCTGCCAAGAATATATTTGGGCGAGAGAATTAGATTACATTCGTGTCAAAGGTAGAAACGAACCAGTATCTATCTATGAATTAGTTGGTTTACGTTCTGACCCAATTCCCAGTGAAAAATTGCAAGTTATCGAACACTATCACAAAGGACGTGAGTATTATCTCAAGCGTCAGTTTACTTATGCGAGGGCTGAATTTGCCAAGGTTTTAGCATTTGACAACCAAGATAAAGCAGCAATGTTACATCTTTTGCGTTGTCAGCATTGGCTACAATCACCCCCAACTGATTTCGATTGGGATGACGGCGTTTGGACGTTTAATGAAAAGTAAAATTATTTGTGTAATATGAGCAGATGCAATTTATAGGAATAAGGTTTGATTCCTGAATTTGTGTAGGTAGGGAGTAGGGAATGGGGAGTAGGGAGTAGGAAAGAAGTCTGATCTGGGTGTACTGTAGCTGTTGTTCTCCTTGTTGTAAGCCTTGTTGTCTAGCGCGTTCTCTGTCTTCCTGATACAGTGGTGCTAATCTCATCACTAACTCCCGATCATCTGTTTCGATATTTTAGATATCTGATGGCGATCGCTAGTAAATTAAACATAAATTATCAAGCTTATTTATTAATTGATGACGATTTTTTAGCTTGAGCAGCAAGAAGCCTCACACTTACCGCGATAGCGGAAGTGTTGAGATGAATTGCGCGTGAGTTGACGACAGTTCTGCGACCAAATTCTTCCGCAGGAAGAACAGGGAGCAGAACATGGAGGAAACGAACAAATCTTATGTTATACTCTTTTATAGCAAACGTAGTTCACTCTAATATGTTAAGAGTCGTCAAAGTCAGGTTATATCCAGATGTCCAACAACAGCAGTCACGCTTCGCAAGCTTTTGGCAGTTGTCGTTGGCTTTGGAATTATTGTCTGAACTTGATGAACCAAACATACAAGGAGACTGGTAAGGGGTTATCTGGATATGAAGTTAAAAAGATAATTCCCCAATTAAAGAAAGAGTATGATTGGTTGTCACTAACTTACTCACAATGTTT